>NZ_JBXAFF010000011.1:0-77198 GCF_058792815.1 Microbacterium sp. MPR-TSA4 | reverse complement strand
GATGTCGGGGTGGGGGTGGGCGTCGGAGTGCCCGAGCGGTCGACGCGTCGGTTGTTCTGGAAGAAGAAGCCCGTGACGTAGGCCGGGTAGTCGATGCTGTTCGTCGACACGTACGATCCGCCCGGGCCGCCGCCCGCGGGCCAGTTGTGTCCGAGCCCGGTGTTCTGGATCAGCGAGACACGGGGACCCGCGGCATCCGCGTAGAGCGTGCCCGAGCCCGCGGTGTTCGTTCCGGCGAGACCGGTGAGCGCGAACGTCGAGGTCGACCCGGCGCCGTAGATGCCCGCCATGATCTGCGCGTTCAGCGTGTTGTAGCCGGGAGCGACCGTCGTGTCGTTCGACCCGTAGACCACCGAGGTCAGTTGCGTCGCGAAGGCTCCGGATGCCGAGCCGGCGAACGTCGTGCAGGTGTTCCGGCCCTGGGTCTGCGACACGGCGACGCTGCCGATCTGACCGGACGTGGTGCCGACGGTGGGCCCGGCGTTGATGCCGATGCCCGCGAACACGTCGGGGGCGAGGCAGCCCATCACCATGGTCTCGCCGCCACCCGACGACAGTCCCGACAGATACACCTGCGCCGCGTCGATGCCGAGGGTGCCGCGTGCGGTGAGGGTGGAGACGAGGGCGAGGAGGTTGTCGTCGTGGCGGGCGGGGGAGGTGCGCGAGTGGTTCGCGTCGTAGTAGTCCCAGCAGCCCAGCACGACGCCGCCGTTGGGGGCGTCGGGTAGGGCGACGACCATGCCGTACCTCTCGGCGGTCGCCGCCCAGTTGCCGGCCGTCTGCAGGGTGGAGGCCGTCTGGACGCAGCCGTGCAGACTGACCATGAGGGCGCGACCGGCGCCGAGCGTCGGCGCGCTCGCCGGCGTGTAGAGGCGCACGTTCATGCCGGCGATCGACTCGGTGGTCCACGACCCGGTCGCCGCCGTGGCGGGTGTCGCCAGCGGCCCGGCGAGCAGTCCGGCGGCCGCGAGTGCGGCGGCTGTCAGCATCGCCGCCACGGCGCGGCGTCGGGGGATGCGGGGGGATGTCATCGGTCTGCTCCGATCCGGCTCCCGCCTTCGACCGGGCACCATTGCCCGGCGGTCCCGGCTCAGGGGAGCCCAGAGCCGATGTTAGGTGAAACATGATTCATGTAACAGGGGGGTTCCGTGTCGCACGGTTGGCACTCGCGTTGCACGAGTGCCAACTCCGCCCTAGACTTCTGTTAGCACTCCACCCCTGTGGGTGCTAACGAGTCTTGAAGCATCACGCCCAGCAAGAAAGAGGTAGACCGTGTCGGTTTCCATCAAGCCGCTCGAGGACCGCATCGTCATCAAGCAGGTCGAGGCTGAGCAGGTCACGTCCAGTGGCCTCGTCATCCCCGACACCGCCAAGGAGAAGCCCCAGGAGGGCGAGGTCGTGGCCGTGGGCCCCGGCCGCATCGACGACAACGGCAACCGCGTCCCGCTCGACGTCGCCGTCGGCGACCGCGTCATCTACAGCAAGTACGGCGGCACCGAGGTCAAGTTCGGCGGCGACGAGTTCCTCGTCCTGTCGGCTCGCGACGTGCTGGCGGTCGTCGTCCGCTGACGATTCGCACAGAAGGGCCCGGATGCCTCGGCATCCGGGCCCTTCTGCATCCCCTCGCGAGCCGCTACACCCCGGTCGAGCCGCCACGGCCCGTCCCGTCCGAAATGTGGCGGCTCGCACAGAACATGGCGGTTCGCGCACGCTGAACGGCAGGATGCCGCGGCATCCGAGTGTCAGGACCGTCGTAGGCTTTGTCTCATGACACCCGCCGACACCGCACGCGAGGAGCGGCTCGGCGGGATCTATGCCTTCGCGGCCTACTTCCTGTGGGGCTTCATGCCCCTCTATTTCCTGACGCTCGCCCCGATCGGGCCGTGGGAGATCGTCGTCTGGCGCATCCTCTTCTCGCTGCTGTTCTGCGCGGTGCTGCTGACGGTCACGCGCACCTGGGGCAAGCTGTTCGCGATCCTGCGCGACCGTCGTCTCGTGTTCTGGACCATCGTGGCGGGTCTGCTGATCTACGTGAACTGGCAGGTCTTCCTCATCGGCATCCTGACCGGGCACGTCATCGAGGGCAGCCTGGGCTACTTCATCAACCCGATCGTGACCGTCCTGCTGGGTGTCATCGTGCTGAAGGAGCGCCTGCGCACCGCGCAGTGGGTCGCCATCGGTTTCGCCGGCCTCGCGGTGATCGTCATC
This sequence comes from Microbacterium sp. MPR-TSA4, assembly GCF_058792815.1. Taxonomy (NCBI): domain Bacteria; kingdom Bacillati; phylum Actinomycetota; class Actinomycetes; order Micrococcales; family Microbacteriaceae; genus Microbacterium; species Microbacterium sp. MPR-TSA4. The sequence goes on along the minus strand of NZ_JBXAFF010000011.1, from coordinate 74,990 downwards.
ATCGTCGCGTACGGATCCTTCCCCTGGATCGCCCTCACCCTCGCCGCCAGCTTCGGCGCCTACGGGCTCGTCAAGAAGCAGATCGGTCCGCGCGTCGACGCGATCAGCGGTCTCACGCTCGAGTCCCTGTGGCTCACCCCGATCGCGCTCATCCAGCTCGTCGTCGTCGCGAGCACGACCGGTCTCGTCTTCGGCACCCAGGGAGCCGGCCACACCGCGCTGGTCACCCTCGCCGGCGTCGTGACGGCCGTGCCGCTGCTGCTGTTCGCCAGCGGCGCCCGCCGTGCCCCGCTCACCGTCATCGGCCTGCTCCAGTTCGTCGCGCCGATCCTGCAGTTCATCACCGGCGCGTGGATCCTCCAGGAGCCGATGCCGCTGGAGCGGTGGATCGGGTTCGGACTCGTCTGGGTGGCGCTCATCGTCCTCAGCGCCGACTCGCTGATCGCCGGGCGGCGCGCCCGCGGCGCGGCCGACGTCGTCGATCTGGTCTGAGCCCACCGCGCGGCCCACCGCGAGACCCGCCGCGACCGTTATCGCACCGTGACCGTTCCGTTTCACACCGTTAACGCATCGCAACAATCCGGACGCGACCAGGCCGTTAGGTTTGACCCACTGGGGAGGCTCCCGAGCTCGCCCCGTGTCAACCAGATCAAGGAGCAACATGAGCGTCTTCACACGTTCGCGGGCTGGCAAGGTGCTCGGCGGTATCGCCGTGGCCGCCGTCAGCGCCGTTCTGCTCGCCGGCTGTGCCGGCGGCGGCTCGTCTACGCCCAGCGAAAGCAGCGGCCCGGCCGAGGACCTGACCCTCAAGATCGGCAGCGTGCTGCCGCAGACGGGTAGCCTCGCCTTCCTCGGCCCGCCCGAGGAGGCCGGCGTCCTGCTCGCCGTCGACGAGGTGAACAAGGCGGCCAAGGGCATCACGGTCGACTTCACCCCCGGCGACTCCGGCGACGCCGACAACAAGGCCTTCGAGACCACGGTGCCCAAGCTGCAGAGCGCCGGCGTCTCGGCCATGATCGGTGCGGCGGCATCGGGTGTCACGAAGCTGTTCCTCGACTCCAACGTCGCGGCCGGCATCATCACCTTCTCGCCTGCCAACACCTCGCCCGACTTCACCAACTGGGACGACAAGGGCCTGTACTGGCGCACCGCCCCCAGCGACCTGCTGCAGGGTGAGGTGCTCGGCAACCTGATCGCCGAGGACGGCCACAAGAACATCGGCATCATCTACCAGAACGACGCCTACGGCACCGGTCTGTTCGGTGTCGTCAAGGATGTCTTCGAGTCCACCGGCGGCAAGGTCGTGGCCGAGGCGTCCTACAACGACGGCGACAGCTCGTTCGACGCCCAGGTGGCGACGATCGCGGCCGCCAAGCCGGACGCGGTCGTGCTCGTCACGTTCGACCAGTTCGCGACGATCGCCCCGCTCCTGGTCAACGCGGGTCTGCCGGCGAGCAACTTCTACCTCGTCGACGGCAACCTCAAGCAGTGGGGCGACAAGGTCTCCGTGTCGCTCGAAGGCGCCAAGGGCACCACGCCCGGACCGGTGCTCGAGGACGACTTCAAGGAGCGTCTGAACACCACGTGGACCGCCGCCGGCAACGCCGCGCTCGAGGACTACTCGTACGCGGCCGAGTCCTACGACGCGGTCGTGCTGCTGGCCCTCTCCGCCCTCGCGGCGAAGTCGACCACCGGCGCCGACATGGCGGGCAAGCTGCAGGAGGTCTCCGGCGGCTCGGGCGATGGCAAGAAGTGCACCTCGTTCTCCGAGTGCGCCGACATCATCCTCGGCGGCGGCGTGGCCGACTACGACGGCTACTCCGGCCCGATCACCTTCGACGAGCACGGCGACCCGACGCAGGCGTCCATCGGCATCTTCCAGTTCGGTGCCGACAACATGCACACCCGCATCGACACGCGCTGACACTCGACGCGTAGAGAGGGCCCCGGAGCGATCCGGGGCCCTCTCCCGTGCGTGCGGCGCGACCCGCCGTGCGCGGCGCGGCCCGCCGCCCGCGGCGCCGCTGCGGATGCCACGGCATCCCGGTACGCGAAGAGGCCCCCTCGCGGCGGGAGGGGGCCTCTTCGGTCGTGCCGGACGGGGTGCTCAGTGCTCCTCGTCCGTGCCCAGCGTACCCAGGTAGAGACCGATGACCTGCGGGTCGTTCAGCAGGTCGCGCCCCGTGCCCTCGTGCGCGTCGCGGCCCTGGTCGAGGACGTAGCCGCGGTCGCAGATCTGCAGGCAGCGGCGCGCGTTCTGCTCGACCATGATCGTCGTCACGCCCGCCTTGTTGATGTCGGAGACGCGGATGAAGGCGTCGTCCTGACGTACGGGCGACAGCCCGGCGCTCGGCTCGTCGAGCAGCAGCACCGACGGGTCCATCATGAGGGCGCGGCTCATCGCCACCATCTGCCGTTCGCCGCCGGACAGCGAGCCGGCGCGCTGCTTGAGGCGCTTGCCGAGCTCGGCGAAGATGCCGGTCACGAACTCGAGGCGGGCGGCGTAGATCTTGGGGTTCTGGTAGAGCCCCATCTGCAGGTTCTCCTCGATCGACAGCGACGGGAAGACGTTGTTCGTCTGCGGGACGAACGCCACCCCGCGCTGGACGAGCTTGTCGGCCTTGAGGCCCACGATCGACTCGCCGTTCACCGTGATGTCGCCGCCGCGCACCTTCACGAGCCCGAAGATCGACTTCAGCAGCGTGGACTTGCCGGCGCCGTTGGGACCGATGATGCCGATCAGCTCGCCCTTGCGGGCGACGAGGTTCGCGCCGTTGATGATGTTGATGCCCGGCAGGTAGCCGGCGGTGAGATCGGAGACCTCGACGACGATCTCGTCGGATGCCGCGGGTGCGGCCTGCGCGACGGCTCCCGGGCCCGTGGATGCACTCACTTCTTCTCCTCCTCGGCCTCGGCGATGCTCGCGGCCTCGACGTCCTCGATCTCCTCGAGCAGCTCCTTGGCGGACTCGTCGAGCTCTCCCGGGATGCGGCCCGTGACGACCCCGAGGTCGACGTCCTGGTGGCTGCCGAGGTACGCGTCGATGACGGCCTTGTCCTGCATGACCGAGTCCGGCGGGCCCTCCGCGACGACGCGGCCCTCGGCCATGACGACCACCCAATCCGCGATGTGGCGCACCATGTGCATGTCGTGCTCGACGAACAGCACGGTCACGCCCAGATCCTTCAGATCCAGGATGTGATCCAGCAGCGATTGCGTGAGCGCGGGGTTCACGCCCGCCATCGGCTCATCCAGCATGACCAGCTGCGGATCGCTCATGAGCGCCCGCGCCATCTCCAGGAGCTTGCGCTGGCCGCCCGACAGCGATGCGGCGAAGTCCTTCTCCTTGGTGTCGAGCTTGAAGCGCTGCAGCAGGCCGCGGGCCTTCTCCTCGTTCGCCGTCTCCTGCCCACGCCAGATGCCCGGGATGAAGGCGGACCAGAACCGTTCGCCCTTCTGCTTGGGCGCGCCGAGCTTCATGTTCTCGAGCACCGTCAGCAGCGACAGCGCCTTGGTCAGCTGGAACGTGCGCACCTGCCCCATCCGGGCCACCTTGAAGGCGGGGATGCCGGCGAGGTTCTTCCCGTCGTACGACCACGTGCCCGAGTTGGGCTTGTCGAAGCCGCACAGCAGGTTGAACAGCGTCGTCTTGCCGGCGCCGTTGGGGCCGATGAGCGCCGTGATGGCGTGCCGCGGGATCTCGAGGTGGTCGACGTCGACGGCGGTGAGGCCGCCGAAGCGTCGCGTGACGTCGTCGATCACCATGATCGGGTCGACCTTCGCCACCCCCGGGACGGCGGCGCCCGTGGCGAGACCGGTCTTCTTCGGGCGGCGGATGCTGCCCGTCGCGGTCGTCACCGGCGCGGTCGCGTCGGGGACGCCCTGGGGGTTCTGATCACTTGACAAAGGTCATCTCCTTCTTGTCGCCGAGGATGCCCTGCGGCCGGAAGATCACGATGAGCATGAGGGCGACGCCCACGAGGATGAAGCGCAGCGTGCCCGCCTGGATGTCGCTCATGGGCAGCCAGCCGGCCTTCGCCATCTCGGGCAGGAGGTTGCCGAGCAGGGCCATCACCATCCAGAACAGGACGGCACCGAGCGACGGGCCGAAGATGGTCGACGCGCCGCCGAGCAGGAGGATCGTCCACAGGAAGAAGGTGAGCGCCGTCGTGTAGCTCGACGGGATCACCGCGGACGGCAGCACGTAGACGATGCCGCCGAGCGCGCCGATCACGCCACCGACGACGAGCGCCTGCATCTTGTAGGCGAAGACGTTCTTGCCCAGGGAGCGTACGGCGTCCTCGTCTTCGCGGATGCCCTTGAGCACGCGTCCCCACGGGCTGCGCATGAGCGCCCAGACCACGAAGATCGACACCGCGAGCAGCACCAGACCGAACACGACGACCCAGAGCTGCTGCGCCGTGAACTGCCAGGGACCCCAGCCGTAGCGCGCGCCGCCGGGCAGCGACGGGAACGGGTTGGCCGACTGGAAGCTCCCGTTGTAGTTGCCGAGGCCGTCGGCGGAGTTCGTCCACTCGTCGAACACCTGCGTGGTGAACAGCAGGCGCACGATCTCCGCGGCCGCGATCGTGACGATCGCGAGGTAGTCCGCGCGCAGCCGCAGGGTCGGGATGCCGAGGATGACCGCGAAGACGGCGGCCAGCAGCAGGCCGACGATCATCGCGAGGTACCACGGGAGCCCGAAGGTGAGGATCGAGATCGCGTAGCCGTAGGCGCCGAGGGCCATGAACCCGGCCATGCCGAAGTTCAGGAGGCCCGCGTAGCCGAAGTGCACCGCGAGGCCGGTCGCGGCCAGCGCGTACGCGATCGTGACGGGGCTCAGCAGATAGCCGAGCGTGTTGCCGATGATGGCGCCCCAATCCATGGCCGTCACCCGAGCCTTTCTCTGCGACCCAGCAGACCTTGAGGCCTGACCAGCAGGATGATGATGAGCACGACGAGGGCTCCCGCGTACTTGAGGTCCGACGGGATCCAGAGCGTCGAGGTCTCCACGACGATGCCGACGATGAGCGCGCCGAGCAGCGCGCCGAATGCCGTGCCGAGCCCACCGAGCGTGATGGCGGCGAAGATCAGCAGCAGCATCTGCGTTCCCATGTCCCAGCGCACGCCCGGTCGGAAGTACGCCCACAGCACGCCGGAGATGGCCGCCAGCGCTCCCGCGAGGACCCACACGATGCGCACCACGCGGTCGACGTTGATGCCGGACGCGGCGGCGAGCTGCGGGTTGTCGGAGATCGCGCGCGTCGCCTTGCCGATGCGGGTGCGCAGCAGGAAGTAGGCGACGCCGAGGATGACGATGACGCTCACCCCCATGCTGATGAGGTCGATGTACGACAGCGAGATCGGGCCGAACTCGATCGGCGCCGGGCTCGACCCCGGCAGCTGGCTCGTCGCGCCGCCCACGAAGTACTGATAGGTGTAGCGCAGCGCCAGCGACAGGCCGATGCTCACGATCATCAGCTGGACGACACCGAGCCCGCGACGGCGCAGCGGCCGCCACAGGCCGGCATCCAGGACCAGGCCCAGGGCGCCGCCGCCGAGAACCGCCGCCGTCACCCCCAGCCACAGCGGAAGCTGCCAGGTCGTGCTGAACAGCAGGGCGAGCAGCGCGCCCCACGTGACCATCTCGCCGTGGGCGAAGTTCGACAGGCCGGTCGTGCCGAAGATGAGCGCCGCGCCCATCGCGGCGAGGGCCAGCAGCAGTCCGAAGTTCAGACCGTTGACCAGCCGCACCGCGAGCTGGTCGACGAACGACTGCGTGACGCGCTCACCCTGGCCGAGGAACAGGTTGACGATCTTCGTCTTCGTGAGCCCGAACTCGACCTCGAAGGATCCCGTCGTGCCCTGGATGGGCTGGAGTCCCTCGGGCAGGTTCGACGCGTCGACGATGACGCCTTCCGGGAGCGTGGTCTCATCGACGACGAGCGTGTAGGTGTCCTTGTCGGGAACGTACAGTCGCCACTTGCCCTGGGCGTCGGTGACGGTCTTCGCCTCGAAGCCGCCGCCCTTCACCGACATCCCCACATCGGCGACGGGTTTGTCCTCGAACGTGATCACCCCGCCGAAGTAGTAGTCGGTCTTCTCCTGATCCCCGCCGGGCGTATCGGGGGCGCCGGCGGCGTGCGCGGCGCTCGCAGCCCCGCCGACGATCAGGAGTGACGCTGCGAGCAGCGCTCCGAGGATGAGCACGAGCCACCTCTGGGGCGTTCGTGCGGTGGCGGTCATGGGACGCAAAGGTTCCTCCAGTCCGGCACACCATGGCAGGTGGTGCGGTCGCCTCGACATTGATCAACGACGGTACGAGCGTAATGTGTCGCCATTGTTTCGCCTACCCGCCTCATGTTTCCGGGGGAGCGGAAGCCGGCCGCGGGAACGGGCCGCGGAATGCGCGCCGCCGCCCGCGACTTACAATCGGTACACACCCGAATTCGCGCGCGCGAGATAACAGGAGAGCACGTGGAGCACAACGACCCGTTCGGTTTCGTCGGACTGACCTATGACGACGTGCTGCTCCTGCCGGGGCACACCGACGTCATCCCCTCCGAGGCCGACACGTCGTCGCGCGTCACCCGCCGGATCACCGTGGCGACGCCGCTGCTGTCGGCGGCGATGGACACGGTCAGCGAGGCGCGGATGGCGATCGCGATGGCCCGCGAGGGCGGTCTCGGCATCCTGCACCGCAACCTCGCCATCGCCGAGCAGGCCGCCATGGTCGACCAGGTCAAGCGGAGCGAGTCGGGCATGATCACCGACCCGATCACGACCACCCCCGACGCCACGATCGACGAGGTCGACAAGCTGTGCGGCCAGTACCGCATCTCCGGGCTCCCCGTCGTGGACGAGGACGGGCAGCTGCTGGGCATCATCACGAACCGCGACATGCGCTTCGTGTCGGGCTTCGAGCGCCAGACCACCAAGGTGCGCGACGTCATGACCAGCGAGGGCCTGGTCACAGGGCGCGTCGGCATCGGCGCCAACGAGGTCATCGCGCTGTTCGCGCAGCACCGCGTCGAGAAGCTCCCGCTCATCGACGACGACGGCAAGCTCGCGGGCCTCATCACGATCAAGGACTTCGACAAGAGCGAGAAGTACCCGCTCGCGACGAAGGACGACCAGGGGCGCCTGCGCGTCGGAGCGGCGATCGGCTTCTTCGGCGACGCGTGGGAGCGCGCCGAGGCCCTCCGCGACGCGGGTGTCGACGTCATCGTCGTCGACACGGCCAACGGCCAGTCGCAGGGCGTCATCGACATGGTCCGCCGCCTGAAGGCCGACGAGTCGTTCGCCCACATCGACGTCATCGGCGGCAACGTCGCGACGCGCGAGGGCGCGCAGGCGCTCATCGATGCGGGCGTGGATGCCGTCAAGGTCGGCGTCGGCCCGGGCTCGATCTGCACGACGCGCATCGTCGCGGGCGTGGGCGTGCCCCAGGTGACCGCGATCTGGGAGGCCTACCAGGCCGCGCGCGAGGCCGGCATCCCCGTCATCGCCGACGGCGGTCTGCAGTACTCCGGCGACATCGCCAAGGCTCTCGTCGCGGGCGCCGACACCGTCATGCTCGGATCGCTCCTCGCGGGCACCGACGAGTCGCCGGGCGAGATCGTCTTCCAGGGCGGGAAGCAGTTCAAGCTCTACCGCGGCATGGGCTCGCTCGGTGCGATGCAGACGCGCGGCAAGAAGACGTCCTACTCGAAGGACCGCTACTTCCAGGCCGACATCCCGAGCGACGACAAGCTCATCCCGGAGGGCATCGAGGGTCAGGTCGCGTACCGCGGTCCGGTCTCTGCGGTGGCCTACCAGCTCGTCGGCGGCCTCCGCCAGTCGATGTTCTACGTCGGCGCCCGCACCATCGACGAGCTCAAGGCCCGGGGCAAGTTCGTCCGCATCACGGCGGCCGGGCTCAAGGAGAGCCACCCCCACGACGTGCAGATCGTCGTGGAGGCGCCCAACTACAAGAAGTAGCGGTCGCCGGCCGGCGCCGGTCGTCAGGACGGCAGGCGGAACGGCGCGGCGGCCCGCGCCGACGGGTCCAGAGCGAGCGCGGCGAGGGTCGCGCCCACGCCCGGCGCGAACTTGAAGCCGTGGCCGGAGAAGCCCGCCCCGACCACGACCGGTCCCACGCGGTCGAGCACGAACGCGGCATCCGGAGTGGACGTGTACGTGCACGAGATCGGCGCCGCGCTGTCGGCGTCCAGGCCCGGGAACCACTCCCGCACGTACTCCCGCAGCTCGCGCTGGAGCGTCGGCCGGTGCGGTCGGGCGTCGGGATCGACCTCGTCTCCGACGGCGTGGAACCCCACCTTCACGCCCTCACCGGGTGTCGGCATGCCGTAGACCCCGCCCGGACGCTCTCCCGGGACGCCGATGTGGTTGAACGACGGCCAGGGACCGGGACCGACGGCGGCGAAGTGCGCCGGGCTCTCCTCGGTGACCCGCAGGGGAGGCAGACGGAGGTCCGGGTCGGCGCCCGCCAGCAGCCGATCGGTCCACGCCCCCGCGGTCACGACCGCGACATCCGCCCGCAGCGTCTCGCCGTCGAGCACGACGTCGACGCCGTCCGCATCGGGACGCACCGCGTGGACCGGGGTCTGCCACCGCACCGCGGCGCCGGCGGCGACGATCCGCCGCTCCCATTCGCGCAGCGCCGCGTCGGCGCGGACGACCCCGCCCTCGGGGGAGTGGAGCACGACGTCCTCGAACCGCATCCCGGGCCAGCGGCGATGCGCCTGCGCGGCGTCGAGCAGTTCGGCGCGGATGCCGCGCTCCTGCAGGCGGCGGGCGATCTCGGCGACCGGCACGGGGGCGTCGCGAAGGCCCGCGCCGTGCGTCACCAGGCCGTGCAGACGCAGCAGCGGCTCGCCCTCGACGATGCCGAGCCCGTCCCATCCCTCCCGGGCGCGCGCCAGCAGGTCGAGGTAGTGCTCCTCGCCGTACGCGTTGTTGAAGTTGCGTGTCGCCCCGTGCGACGCGCCCTGGCGGTGGCCCCGCGCGAAGCGGTCGAGCACGATCGGCCGTTCTCCGCGCAGCGTCAGCTGCCAGGCCGTCGCCAGCCCCATGACCCCGCCGCCGATCACGACGATGCGCTGCGCCACGCCGTCTCCTCTCGTTCCGGCATCCATCCTGGGCCACCGCGCCCGTCGAGGGCGCGTTCGTGACGCCGCGGGTCGGTGGCCCGCGGGCGCCGCGCCGGTCGCTCGGAGGCCCGCGCTGGTCGCCCGGAGGACAACGCGCTAGGCTGGTCGGCTCTGCGCCCGCGACGCGGCGAGGGCGGAAGGACCCGTCATGGGCTACATCGACATCGCCGCCGTCTCGTTCACGCTGCCGGACGGGCGCCCGCTGCTGGACGAGGTGACGTTCCGGGTCGCCGACGGCAGGACCACCGCGCTGATCGGCCAGAACGGCGCGGGCAAGACCACGCTGCTGCGCATCATCCGCGGCGAGCTCGCGCCGCGTTCGGGGGTCGTCACCATCGACGGAGGACTCGGCGTCATGGACCAGTTCGTCGGCCACGGCGAGGCGGGCCAGACGATCCACGACCTGCTCATCTCCGTCGCCCCGGCACGCGTCCGCTCCGCCGCGCGCGAGCTCGAGGATGCCGAGTCGGCCATCATCGACCGCGACGACCTCGACACGCAGATGCGCTACGCGGCCGCGCTCGCCGACTACGCCGAAGCGGGCGGCTACGAGTACGAGACCGTGTGGGACACGTGCACGACCGCGGCCCTGGGCGTGCCGTTCGCGCGCGCCCGGTTCCGCGCGCTGACGACGCTGTCGGGCGGCGAGCAGAAGCGGCTCGCCCTCGAGGCGCTGCTGCGCGGTCCCGACCAGGTGCTCCTGCTGGACGAGCCCGACAACTACCTCGACGTCCCCGGCAAGCGCTGGCTCGAGCAGCGGCTGCGCGAGACGGCGAAGACCGTCCTGCTCGTCTCGCACGACCGCGAGCTGCTCGCTCGCGCCGCCGACCGCATCGTGACCCTCGAAGCCGGCGGGGCGGGCAGCACGGCCTGGGTGCACGGCGGCGGGTTCGACGGGTATCACGCCGCCCGCGAAGACCGGATGGCGCGCCTCGACGAGTTGCGCCGGCGCTGGGACGAGCAGCACGCGAAGCTCATCCGCTTCGTCGCGGACATGAAGGCGAAGGCGGCGGCCAGCGACGAGTTCGCCTCCCGGTACCGGGCGGCGCAGACGCGGCTGCGCCGCTTCGAGGAGGCCGGGCCGCCCGAGGAACGCCCGCCGGCGCAGACGCTGGACGTGCGCCTCCGCGGCGCGCGGACGGGCAAACGCGCCGTCGTCGCCGAGGGGCTCGAGCTGACCGGCCTCATGACGGCGTTCGACCTCGAGGTCTGGTTCGGCGACCGCATCGCGGTGCTCGGCTCCAACGGGTCGGGCAAGTCCCACTTCCTGCGCCTCCTGGCGCGCGGGGGAACCGACCCCGACCGGCTGCAGGGCCATGTCACCGAGGTGGGAGCCGTGCTCGACCCGGTGGCGCACACGGGTCGTGCGGTGCTCGGCGCCCGCGTCACTCCCGGCTGGTTCGCGCAGACCCACCGGCATCCGGAGTTCTCCGGCCGGTCGCTGCTCGACATCCTGCACCGCGGCGACGACCGGCGGCCCGGCCTGCCGCGCGACGCGGCCAGCTCGGCCCTCGACCGGTACGGACTGGTCCGTCAGGCCGAGCAGACGTTCGACAGCCTCTCGGGTGGGCAGCAGGCCCGGTTCCAGGTCTTGCTGCTGGAGCTGTCGGGCGCGACGCTGCTGCTGCTGGACGAGCCCACCGACAACCTCGACCTCGTCTCGGCGGAGGCGCTGGAGGACGCGCTGCGGCGGTTCGAGGGGACCGTGATGGCCGTGACCCACGATCGGTGGTTCGCGCGCTCGTTCGATCGCTTCCTCGTCTTCGGCGCCGACGGCCGCGTCGTGGAGACCGCCGAGCCGGTCTGGGACGAGGCGCGCGTCGCGCGGCCGCGCTAGCCTGAGCGCGTGAGCGAGACGACGCGGCCGCGCCGCCGACGCGCGGCTTCCGGTGGCACCTCCCGCGTCGAGGCGTACTCCGACGCCGTCTTCGCGATCGCCGCGACGCTGCTCGTGCTCGATCTGACGACCGCCTCATTCGGCGAGATCGGTTCGGATGCCGACATGTGGGCGGCCCTCGCGGGACTGTGGCCGAACGTGTCCTCGTTCGCGGTGAGCTTCGCGCTGCTGAGCGGCATGTGGATGATCCACCTGCGGCAGTTCCGTGACATCGCCGACGTCGACACGACGCTGCTGTGGCTGAACAACGCCCGGCTGCTGTTCGTCGTCCTCATCCCGTTCACGACGGCGCTGACCTCGCAGTACTCGGACTTCCTCGCGGGGCGCGTCCTGCTGCCCGTCGACTTCTTCCTCGTGGCGCTGTTCGGTCACCTGTCCTGGAGGTGGGCCGCCGCCCGCGGCGGGCAGCTGTTGCGCCCGGAGGCGGTCGAGAACGTCCGCGCGGCGAGCGCCGGCGGCATCTCGGCGGTCACGTGCGCCGCTGTCGCCGTGGCGCTGTCGCCGTGGATCGGGTCGTACGCCTTCCTCGCCTTCCTGCTCAACGGCGTGCTCGCCGCGCTCATCCTCCGCCTCACGCGGCCGCATCCCGCAGGGGATGCCGCGGGTGCGGATACCGCGGGGGCGGACGGAGAGCGCGGGTAGGCTGGGGATGTGACCATGGAGATCGAGCTCGGCCGCGCCAAGCGCGCCCGCCGCGCCTATGCGTTCGACGACATCGCGGTCGTGCCTTCGCGGCGCACCCGTAACCCCGAGGACGTCTCGACCGCCTGGTCGATCGATGCCTTCGGTTTCGAGATCCCCGTCCTCGGCGCCCCGATGGACTCGGTCATGAGCCCGCGCACGGCCGTGATGCTCGGCCAGCTCGGCGGCCTCGGCGTGCTCGACCTCGAGGGCGTGTGGACGCGGTACGACGACCCGGAGCCCCTGCTCGAGGAGATCGGGTCGCTGCCGGCATCCGAGGCGACCCGTCGCATGCAGGAGCTGTACGCCGAGCCGATCAAGCCCGAGCTCGTCCGCGACCGCCTCGCCGAGATCCGCGATGCCGGCGTCACGGTCGCCGGTGCCCTGACCCCTCAGCGCACCCAGGAGCTGTACGAGACGGTCGTCGCGGCCGGCGTCGACCTCTTCGTCATCCGCGGCACGACCGTCTCCGCCGAGCACGTCTCCAGCGTCGACGCCCCCCTGAACCTCAAGAAGTTCATCTACGACCTCGACGTCCCCGTGATCGTCGGCGGCGCCTCCACGTACACGGCGGCGCTGCATCTGATGCGCACGGGAGCCGCGGGCGTGCTGGTGGGCTTCGGCGGCGGAGCGGCCTCGACCACCCGCGCCACCCTCGGCATCCACGCCCCCATGGCGACCGCCGTCGCCGACGTGGCCGGGGCCCGCCGCGACTACCTCGACGAGTCGGGCGGCCGCTACGTGCACGTCATCGCCGACGGCGGCGTCGGCACCTCGGGCGACATCGTGAAGGCCCTCGCGATGGGCGCGGATGCCGTCATGCTCGGCGTCGCCCTCGCGCGCGCGACCGACGCGCCCGGCCGCGGACACCACTGGGGTCCCGAGGCCCACCACCCGAAGCTCCCGCGCGGCAAGCGCGTCGAGGTCGGGCAGGTCGCGCCGCTCGAGGAGATCCTGTACGGGCCGGCCCCGGTCGCCGACGGTACGGCGAACCTCATCGGCGCGCTCAAGAAGTCGATGGCCACCACGGGCTACTCCGACCTCAAGGAGTTCCAGCGCGTCGAGGTCGTCGTCGCGCCCTACATGGCAGGTCGATGACCACGGAGCCGTTCCCGCCCACGCTGCGCGAGGTCATGCTGCGCCCCTGGTGGCTCGGCATGCTCGTGTTCGCGCTCGTCGTCGCGGCCGTCTTCGCCTGGCTCGGCCAGTGGCAGCTCGGCCGCGCGATCGACACGTCGCCGCCCGCTCCCGGGGCCACCGAGCAGGTGCGCCCGATCGCGGAGATCACCGAGCCCGGTGCGTATCTGCCCGAGCCGCTGGTCGGTCAGCGCGTCGAGGTCTCGGGCTCCTTCGTCGCCGATGACTTCCTCGTCGTCTCGTCCCGGTTCAACGACGGGCGACAGGGCTACTGGGTGACCGGGCAGTTCCGCACCGACGCCGCGACCCCGACCTCGCTCGCGGTCGCCGTCGGCTGGACGGATGACCGCGCGGTCGCGGATGCCGCGGCATCCGCCCTCAACGCCGACCCCGGCGGCGCGCTCACGCTCACCGGTCGGCTCGTCGCCGACGAGGGCCCCATGGCGCCGCCCCGCGGCGCCGCGCCCACCGAGATGACCCGGATGTCGCCGGCGGCCCTGCTGAGCTGGTGGCACGACACGGACGAGCTCTCGGTGTACCGCCCGTACCTGGTCGCCGATGCCGGCGAGCCGCTCGTGGGTGGGCTCGTCGCGATCGATTCGCCGGCTCCCGCCGAGGGCTCCGCCATCAACTGGCTGAACATCTTCTACGCCGTCGAGTGGGCCATCTTCGCGGGCTTCGCGTTCTACATGTGGTACCGGCTGGCCCGCGACGCGTGGGAGAAAGAGGTCGAGGCGCTCGAGGAGGAGCAGGCCGCGCGAGCGCGGGAGACCGTGTGATGCGCGAGGCGCCGGTCGCCGCCGTCACCGCATCCGCGGCGGCCGAACCGGCGGGCGTCGCCGACTAGACTTGACGGCATGCCTCAGCCCAAACTCGCCAGTTTTCCGGCGATCCGCGGGGCGCTCAGGTTCTACCAGATCGCCTCGGTGATCACGGGTGTCATGCTCCTGTCGCTGTGCGCCGAGATGATCGTCAAGTACGCCTTCGGCTACGAGCTGTTCGCCGGCGGCGCCGGGGGAGCGCTCTGGCTGCACCCGGTCACGCTGGACGGCGGCGGCGACCTCACCGGCGGCGCGATCAACCTGTCCACCGGCATCCTCATCGCGCACGGCTGGTTCTACGTCGTGTACCTCTTCGCGTGCTTCCGCGTGTGGAGCCTCATGCGCTGGGGCTTCGTGCGGTTCATCGTGCTCGCGCTCGGCGGCATCGTCCCGCTCCTGTCGTTCTTCATGGAGGCGCGCGTCGCCCGCGAGGTGCGGGCCTACCTCGCGCAGCGCGAGGCCGACGAGTCCTCCGCCCCGATCCCCGCCACGGAAGGCAGCCGGTGACCACCCAGACCGAGACCGCTCAGCGTCCCGTCCTCGTCGTCGACTTCGGAGCCCAGTACGCGCAGCTCATCGCGCGACGGGTGCGCGAGGCCGGCGTCTACAGCGAGCTGGTGCCGCACACCGTCACCGCCGCCGACGTCGAGGCGAAGAACCCGGTGGCCATCATCCTCTCCGGCGGTCCGTCCTCCGTGTACGAGCCCGGTGCCCCGACGCTCGACCCGGCCGTGCTGCAGCTCGGCGTGCCGACGCTCGGCATCTGCTACGGCTTCCAGGTGATGGCGCAGCAGCTGGGCGGCCAGGTCGCCAACACCGGCCTGCGCGAGTACGGCGCGACGGATGCCGTGGTCGCGAATGACGGCGGTGTGCTGCTCGGCGGTCAGCCCGTCGAGCAGAACGTCTGGATGAGCCACGGCGACCAGGTCGCGGCGGCCCCCGAGGGCTTCGAGGTGCTCGCCTCGACCGCGGCGACGCCGGTCGCCGCCTTCGGCAACGCCGAGAAGTGCTTCTACGGCGTCCAGTGGCATCCCGAGGTCAAGCACTCCGACTACGGCCAGGACGTCATCGTCAACTTCCTCCACAAGGCGGCGGGACTGGCCGCCGACTGGAACAGCGGCAACGTCATCGCCGAGCAGGTCGAGCGCATCCGCGCGCAGGTCGGCAGCGGCCGCGTGCTGTCGGCGCTGTCCGGCGGCGTCGACTCCGCGGTGTCGACGGCGCTCGTGCACAAGGCCGTCGGCGACCAGCTCGTCGCCGTCTTCGTCGACCACGGCCTCCTGCGCAAGGGCGAGCGCGAGCAGGTCGAGAACGACTACGTGGCATCCACCGGCGTGCGCCTGATCACGGTCGACGCCCGCGAGACCTTCCTCACCGCCCTCGCCGGCGTGAGCGACCCGGAGCAGAAGCGCAAGATCATCGGCCGCGAGTTCATCCGCGCCTTCGAGAAGGTGCAGGCCGACCTCGTCGCCGAGGCGGCCGCCGAGGGTGAGCCGATCCGGTTCCTCGTGCAGGGGACGCTGTACCCCGATGTCGTCGAGTCCGGCGGCGGTGCGGGGACCGCGAACATCAAGAGCCACCACAACGTCGGCGGGCTCCCGGAGGATCTGCAGTTCGAGCTCGTCGAGCCGCTGCGCACCCTCTTCAAGGACGAGGTGCGCGCGATCGGTCGCGAGCTGGGGCTTCCCGAGGCGATCGTCGGCCGCCAGCCGTTTCCGGGGCCCGGCCTCGGCATCCGCATCGTGGGTGAGGTCACCGCTGACCGCCTCGAGATCCTGCGTGACGCCGACGCCATCGCCCGCGAGGAGCTGACGAAGGCGGGCCTGGACGGCGAGATCTGGCAGTGCCCGGTGGTGCTCCTGGCCGACGTCCGGTCGGTGGGCGTGCAGGGCGACGGCCGCACGTACGGCCACCCGATCGTGCTGCGTCCCGTCTCGAGCGAGGACGCGATGACCGCCGACTGGACGCGCCTGCCGTACGACGTGCTGTCGAAGATCAGCAACCGCATCACCAACGAGGTCCGCGAGGTCAACCGGGTCGTGCTCGACGTCACGTCGAAGCCCCCGGGGACCATCGAGTGGGAGTGATCTGACCGGATGCCGGGATCGCGGGGACTGCCCCGGGTCCCGGCATCCGTCGTTGCGCGGTCATCGTGCGGGCCGGGTCGTGTTTCGTCTTCCGTCTGGATGGTGTGACCAGGGATGCCGTGCCGCGTGCGGGCTGTGCCGGGAAAGCCGAAGGCCCGCCCGGGGAGCCGGACGGGCCTTCGTGCGCGCGGGGCGCGGGGCGACTAGTTGTTGCCGCGCGCGATCGCGATGAGGCGCAGGATCTCGATGTACAGCCACACGACCGTCACCATGATGCCGAAGCCGCCGACCCAGCCGTACTCGCGGGGCGCGCCGTTGCGCACACCCTGCTGGATCTGGTCGAAGTCGAGCACGAGGGAGTACGCGGCCATGATGACCACGAGCACACCGATGATCAGGCCGAGGGGGATGCCGGCGATCTTGATGTTGCTGTACAGACCGAAGGCGCCGCCCTCGCCCGCCGCGCCGAACATCATCAGCACGACGTTCAGCAGGCCGAAGACGAGGTAGCCGATCATCGCGATCATGAAGATCTTCGTGGCGCGGGCGCTCGCGCGGACCTTGCCGCTGGCGAAGAGGGCGAGGGTGACACCGACGACCGACAGGGTCGCCAGCGTGGCCTGCATGACGATGCCGGGCCAGATGAACTCGAAGTACGCCGAGATGCCGCCGACGAAGAGGCCCTCGAACGCCGCGTAGGCGAAGATCAGCGCGGGGCGGACCTTCTTGCGCGACGTGAACGAGATCACCATCGCCAGCACGAACCCGCCGAGCATGCCGATGATCCAGGGCACGATCGTCACCTGCGAGGTGGTGGTGAGCTGCTCCGGCGAGAACGCGCCGCCCAGGGTCCACACCCAGCCGACGACGGCCGTGACGAGGAGGATCGCGAACAGGCCGACGGTCTTCGCGACGGTGTCCTCGACGGTCATCCGGCCGGTCTGGTGCGACGCGGCGGCGGGCGCGGCGAAGGCGCCCTCGAGCTGGGCGTTCACCGCGGCATCCGTCACCTGGTGCGACGTCGCGGCGTAGGCGGTCTGGGCGCCGGGCTGCGGCGCGGCCGGCGGCGTGAGGCCGGGACGCTGCTCTTGGAACGCCGGGTTGTTGAATGCGAAGTTGCCGGAGGCCATGGTCTCTTTCCACTCCCTAGGGGTGCACCGGACGGGTGCACAGCGAGGTGCTGTGACACCAGGCTATCGGACGGGTGTCGCGCGGCGTCAGGGCCCGGCTGTGTCGCTGCTGTGAAGGCGCTCGGAGAGGTCATAGCCGCTCTCGTTAGCCTGGGAGGCATGCCTGCCGTCCGGCCCCTGATCATCGGTCATCGTGGCGCCCCGGGGTATCGGCCCGAGCACACCCGTTCGTCGTACGCGCTCGCCCTCGCGCTGGGCGTGGACGCGGTCGAGCCGGATGTCGTCGTCACCGCCGACGGGGTGCTGGTCGTGCGTCACGAGAACGAGATCGGCGGGACCACCGACGTCGCCGAGCACCCCGAGTTCGCCGCGCGGCGCACCACGAAGACCATCGACGGGGTGGAGCACACGGGGTGGTTCACGGAGGACTTCACGTGGGACGAGCTGGCGACGCTGCGCTGCCGCGAGCGGCTGCCCCAGTTGCGCCCGTCCAGTGCCGCGTTCGACGGGGCGGAGCCGCCGCTGCGCCTCCGCGACGTGCTGGACCTCGTGCGGGCGGCGTCCCGTGACCAGGGGCGAGAGATCGGCGTCGTGCTGGAGATCAAGCACGCGACGTACTTCGCCGGCCTCGGCGTCGACCTCGACGCCCTCGTCGCCGCGGAGCTCCGGCGTGCGGGGTGGGCCGACGGCGAACTGCCGCTGTACCTCGAATCCTTCGAGCAGGACGTGCTGATGCGGCTGCGCGCCCGCGGCATCCGGGGCACCTACGTGTACCTGCTCGAGGCGAGCGGCACCGCCTACGACCTCCTCTCCGCCGCCGGGAGCACGCCACCGACCTACCGCGAGCAGGCGACGCCGGCGGGTCTGGACCGCCTCGCCGGCGAGGTCGACGCGATCAGCGTCGACAAACGCATGATCCTCGCCCCCGATCGGCTGGGCCGTGCCACGGGTCCGGCCCGCGTCGTCGCCGACGCGCACGAGCGCGGGCTCCGGGTGTTCACGTGGACCTGCCGTCCCGAGAACGCCTTCCTCCTGGCGGCGTACCGCCGGGGCCGGTCGAAGGCCGCGTTCGGCGACTACGCGGGGGAGTGGGGGGTGATCGCGGATGCCGGGGTGGACGGCGTCTTCGTGGATCACGCCGACCTCGGGGTCGCGTTCTTCCGCTGACGCAGCGGCCGGCGGCGCGGCGGTGTCCTTCCACAGCGACCGCATAGGGTGAGGGCATGAGCCCTTCCGGCATCGTCGTCACCGGGGTGCGCCGCTCGTTCGGCGCCGTCCACGCGGTGCGCGACGTCTCCTTCGACGCCCGCGCCGGCGCCGTGACGGGTCTCGTGGGCCCCAACGGCTCCGGCAAGACCACCCTGATGCTGATGCTGGCGTCGCTGCTGGCGCCGGATGCCGGCACCATCCGCATCGGCGGGATCGACCCGGTCGCCGACCCGGCGTCGGCCCGCGCGGTGCTCGGGTGGATGCCGGACGCGCTCGGCGCCTGGCCGTCGCTGACGGCCCGGGAGACGCTGACGATGACCGCGCGCCTGTACGGCATCGAACCCGACCCGGCGCGCGAGGGTGCCGCACGCCTGCTCGCCGAGGTGGGGCTGTCCGCGCTCGCCGACGCCCCCGCACGGGTGCTGTCGCGGGGCCAGAAGCAGCGGCTGGGGCTCGCGCGGGCGCTCGTGCACGACCCGCGGGTGCTGCTCCTGGACGAGCCGGCGTCGGGTCTGGACCCACAGGCGCGTATCGATCTGCGCGTGCTGCTGCGCCGGCTCGCGGCCGACGGGCGCACCATCCTCCTCTCCAGCCACATCCTCTCGGAGCTGGAGGAGGTGGTCGACGACGCCGTGTTCCTCGTCGAGGGATCCACGGTCGCCGGCGACCGCGTCGCCGCGGCGGCGACGCGTCAGCGCTCCTGGCGCATCCGGCTGGCCGACCGCGACGCGACGGCGGCGGTGCTCCCGGTGGCGCAGACCCTGGGACTCGACGCCGCGCTCGTGCCGATCGACCGCCGCGATCTGCTCGTCGCGTTCGCGAGCGACGCGGACGCGGCATCCGCCCTCGCCGCCCTCGTCGGAGCGGGCCTGCCGGTGGCGGAGTTCGCCGCCGCGACGGGGATGCTGGAACACACCTTCCTCGACCTCGAAGGAGACCGCTCATGAGCGCCGCGCGGCTGTGGACGATCGCCCGTCTCGAGCTGTTGCAACGCGTGCGCACCGTGTCGTGGTACGTGCTGCTCGGGGTCTTCGCCCTCGCCCTCATCGGTGTGACCGCCCTCGCGTTCCTCGCCTACGGCGGGTGGGGTCAGAGCGGGCCGGGGGTCTTCTCCGTCGTCGTCTACGTCACCCTGCTGCTCGTGCTCCTCGTCTCGCCCACCCTCAGCGGCAACAGCATCAACGGCGACCGGGATGCCGCGACCCTCGCGCCCGTGCAGGTCACGCTGGTCACGGCCGGCGAGATCCTGCTCGGCAAGTTCCTCGCGGGGTGGATCACGGGGCTCGCGTTCGCCGCGGTCGCAGCGCCGTTCCTCGTGATCTCGACCTTCGCGGGCGGGGTGAACGCACTGACGGTCGTCGTGTCGCTCGCCGTGCTCGTCCTGGAGACCGGCGTGATCGCCGCGATCGGCGTCGCGCTGTCGGGCGTGCTGGCCCGTCCGCTGTTCTCCGTGGCGACGACCTATCTCGTCGTCGCCGCGCTCGCCGTGGGCACACCGCTCGGGTTCGGGCTCATCGGCTCCGCCGTCGCCAGCGAGGGCACCTCGCTGACGCGGTCGTACGAGATCGGGCCCGACGGCCTGCCCCTGTGCCGCGACGGCGGCGACGACTGCGGGAACGATCCGGGTCGGATCGTGTGCGGTGAGTGGACGACCAGCACCTACCGGGTGCCGCGCTTCGACTACGTCTGGTGGATGCTGTCGGCCAACCCCTTCGTCATCCTCGGCGATGCGACGCCGACGACCTACAACGAGTACGGGTACCCGGACGACCTGTTCGGCTCGCTCAAGCTCTCCGTCCGCTCGGCTCAGGTGCCGCCGTCCCTCGAGCAGACGTGGGACGACTGCGACCCCCGCATGTACGTCGACGACGGCGACCGGCGCTCGCCCCAGCAGGTCATCGACGGCACGGTGCCGAGCTGGTTCGTCGGACTGGCGGTGCAGATCGCGCTCGCCGCACTGCTGCTGTGGTGGGCCTGGGCCCGCACGCGCACCCCCGCGCGGAGGCTGCCCCCGGGCACGCGCATCGCCTGACGGCGGCGGCAGCGCCAATGGATGAGGATCCTCTCATCCTCCTTTCGCCGCATGCAGGGGGTGCATAGCCTCCATACAGCCGCGTCACACCCCGATGTGGCACCTCCCCCTGCACGAAAGGCGGTCCCCCTTTGCGACGACGCATTCTGGCTGCAGCCGGCGCGCTAGCGCTGCTCCTGCCCTCCGCAGCCGCGTACGCGGCCACTCCCGACGGCAGCGATCCCTCGTCACGGTTCCTGCCCGCGGCATCCGCCGGGAAGGTCTCGACTTCGTTCACGTCGGCCGCGATCGGGGCCGACGGCCTCGTGACGGTGGTCGTGGAGATGACCGGCGACCCCGTGGCGGTCGTCGAGGCCGAGCAGGGCCGGGAGCTGAGCGACGGTGAGCGCGGCGACGTCAAGAGCCGGCTCAAGGACGCCCAGGAGCCCGTGAGCGCGGCGATCGAGGACAAGGGCGGCTCGGTCCAGGCCGAGATGCAGTCGGCGTACAACGGTCTGCAGGCGAAGGTGCCCGCGGCCGAGCTCGACGCCATCGCGTCGATGCCGAACGTCGTCGCCGTGCACCCGGTGCGCACCTACTCGGTCGACAACGCGGTGTCGGTGCCGTTCCTCGGCGTCCCGCAGGTGTGGGAGAGCACGGGCTACACGGGCCAGAACGTCAAGGTCGCCATCATCGACACGGGCATCGACTACACGCACGCCACCTTCGGCGGGCCCGGCACCGTCGAGGCGTTCCAGGCGGCCGCCGCGACGTCGGCGCAGCCGGCCGACCCCGCGCTCTACGGCCCCGACGCGCCGCGCGTCAAGGGCGGCATCGACCTCGTCGGCGACGACTACAACGCCGACCCGACCAGCGCGTCGTACCAGCCCGTGCCGCACCCCGACGACAACCCGCTCGACTGCAACGGCCACGGCTCGCACGTCGCCGGCACCACGGGCGGCTCCGGCGTCCTCGCCGACGGCACGACCTATCCGGGCCCCTACGACACCACGACCCCGTCGAACACCTTCCGCGTCGGCCCCGGCGTCGCGCCGCAGGTCGACCTCTACGCGGTGCGCGTCTTCGGCTGCGAGGGATCGACCGACGTCGTCGTGCCCGCCCTGGACTGGGCGGTCGACAACGGCATGGACGTCGTGAACATGTCGCTCGGCTCGTCCTTCGGCCGGGGCGACGACCCCGACGCCGTCGCCGCGGCCAACGCAGTGGGCGCCGGTGTGGTCGTCGTGGCCTCGTCCGGCAACGCCGGACACAACCCCTACCTCACCGGCTCTCCCGGCACGGGCGACGGCGTCATCTCGGTGTCCGCCGTGGACAGCGCCGAGGGCTTCCCGGGCGCGACGGTCACGGTCGACGGCGCCCCCGTCGAGGCGATCAACGCCAACGGGGCCTCGCTGGACGGCCTCGGCGATCTCTCGGTCGTGCGTCTGACGGGCGACAACGTGCTGGGCTGCTCCGCCGCCGCCTTCACGGCCGCCGGCATCGTGCCGGGTGGCAAGCAGCTCGCGGTCGTCGACCGCGGCTCCTGCGCCCGCGTCGCGAAGGCGATCTACGGCCAGCAGGCCGGTGCCGCGGCCGTCGTCATGGTCAACACGACCGACGATCTGCCGCCGTACGAAGGTGCCGTCACCGCGAACCCCGACACCGGCGAGGCGTTCGATCTGACGATCCCGTTCCTCGGCGTGCGGTCCTCGAACGGCCCGGTCTTCGTCTCCGGCGCCACGGCGAGCCTCGTGGCCACCCAGATCGCGAACCCCGGCTTCCGCGGCTACGCGTCGTTCAGCTCGTCCGGTCCGCGGTCCGGAGACAGCGCCATCAGCCCCGACGTCGCCGCCCCCGGTGTGTCGATCTCGTCGGCCGCGGTCGGCTCGGGCAACGGCGCCGCCATCCTGTCGGGCACCTCGATGGCCGCCCCGCACGTGGCCGGCGTCGCCGCGCTCTCGGCCGAGGCGCACCCGTCCTGGACGGCTCCGCAGATCGCGGCATCCGTCGTGTCGACGGCAGACCCCGACAAGGTCGCCGGCCAGAGCCTGACTCTCGGCGGCGTGGGCCTGGTCGACGCGGCGCAGGCGGTCGCCACCACGGTGACCGCGACGGGAGACGCCTTCCGCACGGAGAGCGGCTGGGCCCGCGAGTCGGCGCTGAGCTTCGGCTTCCAGGAGTCGCCGCTC
Organism: Microbacterium sp. MPR-TSA4; assembly: GCF_058792815.1. Taxonomy (NCBI): domain Bacteria; kingdom Bacillati; phylum Actinomycetota; class Actinomycetes; order Micrococcales; family Microbacteriaceae; genus Microbacterium; species Microbacterium sp. MPR-TSA4. The sequence goes on along the minus strand of NZ_JBXAFF010000011.1, from coordinate 52,676 downwards.
GGCTTCGGCGGGGTCAAGACGGTCACCGTGCGCAACGACGGCCCGACCGCCGTACGCTACGACGTCTCGACGGCGCCCTCGGCGCAGTCGAAGAAGGCGCGGATCATCCTCTCGAACCGGTCGATCACGGTGCCGGCGGGGGGAACGGCGAAGCTGCTGCTCATCGTCGCCGCGGCCGCGAAGGACGTGCCGAGCTCTGTGGGGGCGTCCGATCAGTTCGCGTTCTCGGAGATCTCCGGCGACATCGTGCTGAGCGCGGCCGACTCGACTCTGCGCGTTCCGTATCTGCTCGTCCCCCGTGCGGACAGCACGGTGAAGGCGACTGCGAACGGTCCGTGGTTCGGGGGCAAGCAGAAGGTCGCCGACGGCACCAAGAAGCTGACGCTGCGCAACCTCGCCGGGGCTCTTCCGGCCGGTGCCGACGTCTACACCTGGGGGCTGTCGGACCCGAAGGATGCCGCGGCGTCGCTGCCCGACACGGGGTATGACATCCGTGCCGTCGGTGTGCAGTCGTTCGCCGAGGGAGACGATCACCTGATGGTCTTCGCGATGAACATGCATCACCGGTGGTCCAACGCCGCCGCCAACGAGTACGACATCGTGATCGACACCGATCGCGACGGCCAGGCCGACTGGATCGTCCTGTCGGCCGACTCGGGCGCCGTGCGCAACGGAGACACGAACGGTCTCTCGGAGGTGTTCATCGTCAACGCGAAGACGAAGGAGCTGGCGGCGGCCGGGTTCCTCACGCAGGCACCCACCGACAGCAGCACGCTGCTGCTGCCGGTCCGCGCCAGCGACCTCGGCATCACCGGTGCCTTCTCGTACACGGCCGAGACCTTCGCGTCCAACAACGCGTCGGATGCCGTGGACGGGTGGGCGACCTACGACCCGACCGCTCCGGCGATCAGCAACGGGCAGTATGTCACCGTCCCGCAGCGCGGCTCGGCGAGCGTCGACGTGAGCTTCAACGCGAAGCAGATCGAGGCGCAGAAGCCGCTCGGCTCGATGGTGGTCGTGATGGACAACCAGTCCGGCGCCGATGAGGCGCTGCTGCTGCCGCTCAAGAAGTAGGCCCGCCACGACGGAGGGGACGGATTCCGCGGCATCCGTCCCCTCCGCCGTGCGCCCGGTCAGGGATCAGGCCGTGCAGAGCTTCGGCTCGGCGCCCTGGCCGAACCGGTAGTCGTAGGTCGTGCCGTCGACGCTCACGATGATGCGCAGGCCGTCGATCTGCGCCTGCGTGTAGCTCTGGCCGGGCGTCGCACACCCGAGAGAGCCGTCGTTGAACGTCACGGCCTGGGAGGAAACGAGCTGCGGGGTGCCTTTCACCCCGCGTGCGGTCAGATCGGCGACGATCGCATCCCAGCGGCTCTGCGGCACCTCCACGGCAGCGCCCGTCGGCCCGACGGGCCCCGGCGTGGCCGTCTGCAGGGGAGGTCGGCTCGACGCCGACGCGGCGGGCGACTCCGCGGCCGGGTCGGTGGTCCCCGACCCGCACGACGTGAGGGCGAGCGCCGCCAGGGCGATCACGGCCAGGATCGGTGTTCTGCGCATGAGAGCCTCCTCGGGCCGGCGATGCGGATGCCGGATGAAGCGAGGGTAGGCCCTGCGCCTGCGAATGCGCGGGGAGGACCACGCTCGCGTGAGGCGAAGCCCTACGCGATCCGCGGTTCGAGGATCCGAAGCGATCCGTCGCGGCAGTCCTAAGCCGACGCTCGAGGACTCGCGACGTGCCGGGCGGGCTGGATCTGTCGCGGGCGGCTCGGGAAGTGACTCGATCGCCTGCCGGGGAGACGCCCTCGTGGTTGCGAGAAGTGCCGCGGGGCACGGGTCTAAGCCTGTGATCGCCGGCTCGCAGATTGACCACTGTTCCATATATTGCTATGTTCCACTTTATGCGGAACGTGTCTCTTTCTGGAACGGACGCGCTCGTATACGGATTCAGGGCCGCGCTGGAGTCGGCTGGAGCGCGTTCGGTGATCGTCGAGCGCCAAACCGGCAGCAATGTCGTCGACGCAGAGGTGCGGGCGCAGTTCGGCCGGGCATCGCTTGTACTCAGCGTGGAAGTAAAGCTCTCTCCGCCGCGATCCCGCGTCGAGGTCGGAGCGCTACCGAGCGTTCAGTCCGGGAGCGTGCCGGTGATCGTCGCGCCGTTCCTTTCGCCCCCGGTGCGTGACGAACTCGCTCGAGCCGGGTGGTCGTACTGGGATGCGACCGGAAATATGCGCATCTCGAGCGACGACCCGGCGGTATGGATCGATCGGGTCGGTGCATCACGTGACCCCGAACCGCGCAATGACGCCCAGCCGCAGCGACTTCGATCGCTAAAGGGTAAGGCGGCTTCGCAGGTCATCGTCCGGCTGCTCAGTACTCGGCGTGCAGCGTCGGTGAGGGAACTGTCGCGTGAGACCGGAACCGGATTGGGCACGGTCAGTCGCGTCGTTGAACTGCTGCGTGAAGAGGGACTGCTCGAGGACACCAACGGTGGTCCAATCGTCGTCGCCGATCAGCTGGGGCTGGCGCGGCGTTGGGCCCGCGACTACGGATTCGAGACCACGTTCAAGCCGGCTCGATACTTCTCACTCTTGGGGGAGGAGATTGCGCTTGACAGATTGCAGCGATCCGCGCTGACCTATGCCCTGACGGGTACTCGTGCTGCGGGGATCGAATTCGAGACACAAGGACGGGTCGCGCCGCTGCCCGCTTCCGATATCTGGCTTTACACCGACGATGCGGCTGGCGTGGAGCGTGCGATGGATCTCGCTCCGGATCGACGTGGAAACGTCCTGGTCGCTCGATGTGACTTTCTGACTTTGAATGAAGGCTTCTCGACGATCGGTGGCAGCGAGCCCCGGAAAATCGCGCGGCCGTGGCGAATCGTCGGCGACCTGCTCGGAGCAGGCGGGCGCCTCGCTGCAGTCGGTGAGGAGCTCGCGTCGCTCCAGCCCAGGGGAGTGACAGTCTGATGCCCGCCGCAGGCAACGTCAGTCCCGAGTACGTCGCCGCGCGACGGGTCCTGCTGGACGCGCTCGAAGCGTTGGGCCCGCACCTCGACGCCATCGTGCTCGTCGGCGCGCAAGCGGTCTACGTCCATGCTCCGCTGGGCGATCCGCGACCGACCTACACAACGGACGCGGATCTTGCGCTCGACCCCGAGCTGCTCGGCACGCATCCCGACATTGCGCGCTCGCTTGCAGACGCGGGCTTCGCGCCGAATACGACGGGCAATCCCGGAAGTTGGGTCTCCGTCGACGGTGTCGTCGTAGACCTGATGGTGCCGCTCGGCGCGATGCCGCTGAGTTCGCGGCGCACCGCGCCGCTCGAGGGGCACGGTCCGCTCACCGCCCGCCGCACCCGCGGGCTTGAGCTCGCACTCTTCGACAACGCCCCTGTCGCGCTCACGGCCCTGGAGCCTCAGGACTCCCGGGCAATAGAGGTTCGCGTAGCGGGGCCGGCTGCGCTCGTGATCGCCAAAGCGATCAAGATTCAGGAACGAGTCGAGGGTGCTCGCGAGGATCGTGTGACATCCAAGGATGCCGGTGACCTGCTGCGATTGCTCCGAAACGTCTCCGCGGAGTCCATCGGCGCATCCTTGCGCGATCTGGAGGTGACGCATCCGATCGTGCAACCCGTCGTGTCGGAGGCGGTTGACTGGCTTGGCGGTCAGCTGACCGGTCGTTCACCGCTCATCGACCTCGCTGTGGCGGACCGGTCAGGCATCGAGGCGCCCGCCCAGGTCACCGTGGCCATGCAACAACTCACGCGTCGGATGCTCGATGCCTACCGCGACGCTGACGGCTGATTGCCACCGATCCGTTCCTCACGCCCTGGGAGCGGTTGAGGCTCACGAGTCCGGGGCGGGCGAGCGATATCGCGTCCGCTACCGGATGCCAGATCACCGACAGACCGACAAGCGCGGCTTCCGCACCAAGCGCGACGCCGGCCTCTTTCTCGCCACCATGTTTCCGAGGGGAAGCGGGCCGTCACAGTTCGACGCGACGGCGGGAGTCGAACCCGCAACGCGACCGGGTATGAACCGGTGCCCGGGTCCGCCCGGATCGCCGCGATGCCCCGAGGTGGGGACGCCATCACGCTAACCCGCCACGCCCGTCGCAGCTAGGTGTGTGACCTGTGTTTGCGTTATGTGTCCGCGCGTGACGGGCTTCCGGCCGCCGCATCACAGCGTGCGGTCGAACGCGCCCTGGCGGGTCGACACGATGTCCTTGCCGAGCGGCATGAGCGAGATCGGGATCATCTTGAAGTCGGCGATCGCCATCGGGATGCCGATGATGGTGATGCAGAGCGCGATGCCGCTGACGAGGTGCCCGATCGCAAGCCACCAGCCGGCGAGGATCACCCAGACGACGTTGCCGAGGAAGGACCCCACGCCCGCGGTGGGCTTCGGCACGATCGTGCGTCCGAACGGCCAGATGACGTAGCCGGCGGTGCGGAACGAGGCGATCGCCCACGGGATCGTGATGATCGGGATGCACAGCACCACCCCGGCGATCACGTAGCCGACGAACAGCCAGAAGCCGGCGAAGATGATCCAGACGATGTTGAGGATCGTGCGCATGGGTCCATTGTCGCCGCAACCGGGCGGGGCTACACGCGGCGCCGGGCCGCCGCGCCCTGCGCGTGACGGAGCAGTCCTACGAGTCCGCAGATCAGGGCGAGCGCGCCGAGCGCCATGAGCGTGCCGGCGACGAGCGTGGCGGCGTCCAGCTGCGGCACGATCGTCGCGAGATCGTCGAGCGCGCCGGGTGCCCATGTCAGTGCGGCACCGACCATGGCGACCGCCACGAACACGAGGCCCCAGACGATCCCCGCCCAGCGGATGCGAGGCTGCGGCATCGCGTCGAGAGTCGTGTTCTCTTCGTCGGCGGTGGATGCGGCGGTCAGATCGGTCACGGTGTCGTACTCGGTCATCGGGAACCTCCGGTGGTGGGCGTGGGGAGGAAGACGGTGACGAACCCGCCGTCCTGTTCGATGACGATCCTCTGATGGGTACGGGAACCGGGGTCGCCGAACGCAGCCGAGTAGCGGACCCGGCCGTCCGGGAGTCGAGCGGACGTGACGCCCGGGATGTCGTCGAGTCGCGAGAAGGAATACTCACCGGAACTGCTCACGCTGACGCCGTCGACGGCGGCGTCGCGTGTCGTGATCTCTATGTCGATCCGGGCAGAGTCATCGGGAGGCTCGGGAAGAACGCGGGTGTTCCCCGACTTCTTCTCGACGAAGGCGGCGCCATCGAGGCCGGTGTCCTGTGTCGCGATGACGAGGTCGCCCCACGTCTGCACGAACGGGTCCGATGCCGAGGTGCCCGGCTGCGAAGCATCGCCCACAGCGATCCAGTAGCTTCCGATATGAAGCGTCTGCGCAATCGGCACCGCCGTCGCTGCGCCCGCGCCGAGCAGCGTCACGACGGTCACGAACGCGAGGAAGCCGCTGCGGCGGCGCAGCGCACCGGCCACCACCATCGACATGCCGAGCACGACGCCCGCGACGAACAGCCCGCGTGCGGCACCCAGGGCATCGCGCTGAGCGATGGCGGTGGCGGTACCCGCGATCACGGCGACTCCGACGGCGACGCCGACGAACGCGAGCGGCGTGCGCGGAGAGTTCAGACGCCGCAGTCGACGGCGCTCGGCGGCTTCGGCGGCGAACGCGGTGGCGCGCTCCTGCCGCTCGCGGCGCGCCTGGTCGCGGACGGCACGATCGGCATCCTGCTGCTGCCGGCGCCAGGCGTCGTCCTGCACTTTCCACGCGGCGTGCTGCTCGCGCCACGCGGCGTAGGCGTCGTCGCCGGGTGCAGAGCCTTTCGACTCGGCCGTGCCGGCCCCGCTCGACGACCGGAGGTCGGGGGCGGCGTCGCTCGAGGAGTCGGGGGCGGTGCCCGGGGACGGGAAGGCAGGGGAGGATGCCGCGAAGCCGGCGGCATCCGTCCCCTGCGGGTCCGCGGAGGCGACCGGACCCGAACCGGTGGCCACGGCGGACGCGTCCGGCGATGCATCCGCAGCGGAAGCCCTCTGCTGCGGCGGTGCCGGGGACACGGAGCGCGCGGAGTGACGCGCCGCGCGCACGATGATGAACAGGAGCGCGACGGCGAGAACCAGACCGACGGTCACCAGCAGCGCGGACAGCGCAGACCATCCGCCGAGCCCGGGGCTCAGCATCCACTGCGGGATGCCGCCGACGAAGACGACTCCCGGTCCGAGCGGGATGAGCCCGAGGATCAGCAGACCGAGAATCCCGATCTGAGCCGGCTCGAACCGACGACGCAGGGCGTCGCGCAGCAGAATCCGACCATCGAGGTCGGGCAGGAGCGCCCAGGCCAGCGCGTAGAGGAAGATCACCGGGAACCCGAAGAGGCCGACCACGACCAGGATGCCGCGGACGATCAGCGGATCGATCCGCAGGCGCGCCGCGATTCCCGCCGCGACCCCGCCGATCCACCCGTCGCCGCGGATCAGCCCGAGTCCCCCGGTCCACGAGAAGAAGCGGTCGCCGGCGTCGCGGCCACCGGTGTCGGTGTCGGGAGGAGGAGGTTGTGTCGACACGGTCGTCTGCGGCGGCTCCACGGGTGGGGTGGTCATGCATCGACCTTCGCGGCGCGGCGGCCGCGCCGACCATCGGGGGAACCCCTGAGCCGGCCCTGATCTCTGCAGCTGCGGCGATGACGGCCGCGCTCGCGGATGGTTTGATGGGCCGTATGACGCCCGCCGCCGCCCCGGATGCCGCGCGCACCGCGCCCGCGCCGCGTCCTGTGCCGCCGGCTCGGCCGCCGCTCGTGCGTCCTCGTGAGTGCGTCGTCGCCGGCGTCGCCGAGGGCCTCGCCCACCACCTCGGTGCTCCCGTGAGCGCGGTGCGCGCGTTGTTGGTCGTCCTCGCGCTGTGCGGAGGTGCCGGCATCCTCTTCTACGCCTGGTGCTGGGCCTTCGCGCCCCGCGCCGCCGGAGACGCGCCGACCACGAGCTCGGCGCCGATCGCCTGGATTCTCACGTGCGGCGCCGCGATCATCCTGCTGCCGCTGACTGCGCTCGCCGTCGTCGGCTCGCGTGCGAGCTCTGACCTCGCCGCCGTCGTCGGCGCCGCATCGGCGGCGGCCGCGGCCGCGGGAGCATGGGCGACGCTGGTCGACCGCCGTGACCCTCTCCGCGGACCGGGGCACGCGGTGATCGTCCGAACCGCGGCCGTGATCATCCTCCTCGCCGTGTTCGGAGTGACCATCCTCGCCCTCCGCGACGGCGTGGCGGCGGATGCTCTCCTGATCGTGGTGCCGCTGATCGCGCTCGCCGCGGTGCTGTCGTCGACTCTCGTCGAGAAGTGGCGCGAGCTCACGGGTGAGCGCGACCGGCGCATCCGCGAGGAGCAGCGCGCCGAGATGGCCGCTCACCTGCACGATTCTGTCCTGCAGACGCTCGCCCTGATCCAGAACCGGGGCGGCGCATCGAGCGACGTCGCGCGGCTCGCCCGGGCACAGGAGCGAGAGCTGCGGGCCTGGCTGTACGACGGCGATCAGCCGGCCGACAGCGACCTCGCCACCGACCTTCGCGACTACGCCGCCGCGCTCGAGCTCGACTACCCGGTGCGGATCGACGTGGTCGCCGCAGGGATCTCGAATGAGCGCGCGAGCGGCGAGATCGCGGCGGCGGCACGGGAAGCGATGCTGAATGCGGCGCGCCACGCCGGCGGCGACGTCTCCGTCTACATCGAAGGGCGCGCCGACGGCGTCGACGTCTTCGTCCGCGACCGGGGGCCGGGTTTCGTTCTCGACGACGTGGCGGACGACCGGCTCGGCGTTCGCCAGTCGGTGATCGGACGCATGCGGCGCCTCGGCGGCACCGCGACGGTGACGTCGGGACCGGAGGGCACCGAGGTACAGCTGCGGGCGACGACGGCAGAGGGCAACGCTCGTGGCTGACGGCATCCGCGTGGTCATCGTCGACGACCACTCGATCTTCCGCTCGGGTCTGCGCAGCGATCTCGACGACGACGTCGCGGTGGTCGGGGAGGCGGCGGACGTGCCGACGGCGATCGCCGTCGTCGCCGAGACGCAGCCGGACGTCGTGCTGCTCGATGTGCACCTGCCCGGGGGACGCGGCGACGACGCGACGGGCGGCGAGGACGTCATTCGTGGCTCTGCCGGGGTGTCGACCCGCTTTCTGGCGTTGAGCGTTTCCGACGCGGCCGAGGACGTCGTGCGCGTGATCCGCGCCGGAGCGCGCGGCTACATCACGAAAGGGTCGTCGGGCGCCGAAGTGAGCCGTGCCGCCCGCGCCGTCGCCGACGGCGACGCCGTGTTCTCGCCGCGGCTCGCGGGGTTCGTGCTCGACGCGTTCGGAGCCGTCGCCGGCGAGACCGCCGCCGTCGATGACGAGCTCGACCGGCTGTCGACCCGCGAGCAGGAGGTGATGCGCCTCATCGCCCGCGGCTACGCGTACAAGGAGGTCGCGAGCGCACTGTTCATCTCGATCAAGACGGTCGAGACCCACGTCTCGGCGGTGCTGCGGAAGCTGCAGCTGTCGTCGCGGCACGAGCTGACGGTGTGGGCCTCTCAGCGGCGCCTGCTGTGACGCGCGGCGCCTGCGGTGTCGGAGCCGCGACCTAGACTTGTCGGGATATGAGCGACCCGATCAAGCCCGTCATCGTCGGCATGCCCACGGATGCCGCGCGCGGCACGGGGGCGCGCGTCGACGACGACCTCCTGGCCGGGCTCAACCCCCCGCAGCGCGAAGCGGTCATCTATCGCGGACAGGCGCTCCTCATCGTCGCCGGCGCCGGATCGGGCAAGACCAGCGTGCTCACGCGCCGCATCGCCTCGCTGCTGCGCGGCCGCGAGGCGTGGCCGAGTCAGATCCTCGCGATCACCTTCACCAACAAGGCCGCCGGCGAGATGCGCGAGCGCGTGCGGCAGCTCATCGGCGACACCGCGCAGGGGATGTGGATCTCGACGTTCCACTCCGCGTGCGTGCGTATCCTCCGCCGCGAGGCCGACCAGTTCGGCTTCACCAAGAGCTTCACCATCTACGACTCGGGCGACTCTCGGGCGCTCGTCAAACGTCTGGTCAAGCAGTACGAGGCCGACGCGTTCGGCCTGACCCCGGCATCCGTGCAGAGCCGCATCTCGAAGCTCAAGAACGAGCTCGCGGATGCCGAGTCCTTCGCCCGCACGGCCAACATGAGCGACCCCGCCGAGCGTCTGTTCGCGGAGATCTTCGCCGACTATCAGCGCTCGCTGCAGCGCGCCAACGCCTTCGACTTCGACGACCTCATCGCGCAGACGGTGTATCTGTTCCGCGCCTTCCCGCACGTCGCCGACACGTACCGGCGCCGGTTCCGGCACATCCTGGTCGACGAGTACCAGGACACGAACCACGCGCAGTACGCGCTCATCCACGAGCTCACCCGCCCCATCGAAGACGTCGGGGCGCTGCTCGACGAGACCGACGGCGCCTCGCTGACCGTGGTCGGCGACTCCGACCAGTCGATCTACGCCTTCCGCGGCGCTGACATCCGCAACATCACCGAGTTCGAACGCGACTATCCGGGCGCGAAGGTCGTGCTCCTCGAGCAGAACTACCGGTCGACCCAGAACATCCTCACCGCCGCCAACGCCGTCATCAGCAACAACTTCGACCGCAAAGACAAGAAGCTGTGGACCGACGTCGGCGCGGGGGAGAAGATCGTCGGCTTCACCGGCTACTCCCAGCACGACGAGGCGCAGTTCGTCGCTGACGAGGTCGAGGCCCTGCATCGCGCGGGACTCGCCTACGGCGAGATGGCCGTCTTCTACCGCACCAACTCGCAGTCCCGTGCGCTGGAAGAGATCTTCATCCGCGCGGCGGTGCCGTACAAGGTCATGGGCGGCACGAAGTTCTACGAGCGTGCCGAGATCAAGGACGCGCTCGCGTATCTGATCGCGGTCGCCAACCCGGCCGACGAGCTGAGCGTCCGCCGCATCCTCAACAAGCCCCGCCGCGGCATCGGCGACGTCACCGAGACGGCCATCGCCCGCTACGCCGCCGACGAGGGCATCACCTTCCGCGATGCGCTGGCCAATGCGTCCGCCCTCGGCGTCGGGCCGAAGATCCAGGCCGCCATCGCCCAGCTCGACGCCGTGCTCGCCGAGGCGACCGCCATCCTCTTACCCGCCTCGGGCGAGGCGCCGCCCCCCACCTCCGTCACCGACGGGCTGAACCTGCTGCTCGGCAAGAGCGGCTACCTCGACGCCCTGCGGATGTCGAAGGATCCGCAGGACGAGGCGCGCGTCGAGAACCTCGACGAGCTCGTCGCGGTGACGCGCGAGTTCGCGCGCAACAATCCCGACGGGACGATCCTCGACTTCCTCACGGAGGTCGCGCTCGTCTCGGATGCCGACGACCTCGCCGACGCGTCGGGCTCGGTGTCGCTCATGACGATGCACACGGCGAAGGGGCTGGAGTACGACGCCGTGTTCGTCACGGGCGTCGAGGAGGATCTGATCCCGCACCGGATCTCGGCCGGCGAGCCGGGCGGCCCGCAGGAGGAGCGGCGCCTGTTCTACGTCGCCCTGACCCGCGCCCGCAAGCGGCTGCACCTGTCGCTCGCGATGACGCGCGCCCAGTTCGGCGAGGTCTCGGTCGCGATGCCCAGCCGGTTCCTGCAGGAGATCCCGCACGAGCTCATCGACTGGCGGCAGTCGCCCGGAGACATCAACTCCCGCGGCGGCGGCCCCTCGCGCGCGCTCAACGCGCGGCGTCCGGGCGGCGGTTTCGGCGGATCGGGCGGATCGCGCTACGGCGACGATCTCGTCCCCCTGCCGCGACGCGAGAAGCCGGCGGGCGACCTGACCAAGTTCACGAACCGCATTCCGGCGAAGGTGCGCGACAACGGCGACATGGAGCTCGCTCCCGGTGACCGCATCCGCCACGAGGACTTCGGTGAGGGGCGCGTCGACCAGATCACGGGCGAGGGCGCGAAGCGCGTCGCGCACGTGAGATTCGATCGGGCCGGCCAGAAGAAGCTGCTGATCAAGATCGCGCCGATCGAGAAGCTGTAGCGCAGCGCTCCGCGACCGCGGCGGCAGCGTCGGGGCGCCGCGGCTAGGCTCGGACGCATGGCACTGTTCTCGCGTCGCGGCCGATCCGACACCACCGAGGATGCGGCGACGCCCGCGGTCGATCCGGCCGAGTCCGCCGCCGACGCGTCCGCGCCGACCGAGGCCGCGGACGAAGCGGTGCCCGAGGTGCGCATCTCCGTCTCGACGTTCGGCACCGACCCCGCGGTCGCCTCCGCCCCGCCCGCGGCGGCGACCCGCCCCGCCGCGACCGCGCCCGAGGCTCAAGAGATCGTGCCGGGCCTGATCGACAACGGGCTGCTGCAGGCGGCTCTCGCGGCGCTGTCGGACGAACCGCAGAACACCGAGATCATGAACGTCATGCGCCAGGCGCTGCAGGGGCAACTGTTCCTCCGCGCGCAGGGTGACGTGCAGGCGCTGCTCGCCGCGGGAGAACAGATCAACCTCGCGATCGCATCGCTCGAGGGCAAGCGCTTCCTCCTCGCCTTCAGCGGCGGTGCCGCGCTGCAGGCCAGCGTCGAGTCCGAGGGGGGTGCGTCGACCTCGGTCATCGGCCAGCCCGCGCTCGAGGTGCTGCGCAACGCCGTTGCCGGCGGGTACGACGGCATCTACCTCGACCACGCCACGCCGGGTGCCCGGGTGATCCTTCCCGCGCCGCTGCTCAGCCGCGCCATCGAGGAGAGCGAGCCCACCTTCGAGATCAAGGCGCTCCTGTCCGGACCGCGCGATGAGAGCACGCCCGCCCGCGTCGCCGACGCCCTGTCGCGCCTTCCCGTCTGGGTCGCCGGCGGCACGGACGCCGAGGGGCGGATGGGGCTCGCCGAGGCGCGGACCCCCGAGGGACTGCGACGCATCGAGGTGTTCTCGCATCCGCTGGAGGTCGTCGCCCTCGGTCGCGGCGATCGGCCCCTTCCCGTGCAGCCCGTGCAGCTCGGGCGGGCACTGGCATCCGAGCCGGGTCTGACCGGCGTCGTCGTCGACCCCGGCGGTCCCTGGATCGAGCTGGACCGCGCCGCCCTCGCCGGCGTGATCGCCCTCGCCGACGACTGACACCCCGGGCGCTCGCGGAATCGGGGGCGCGACACAGATGCGGATGCCGCGCGCCGCGCCGTCCGCATCCGGTTGAGTGATCCGAATCCGCTGCCGTCGCGGAGACCCCTGTCGCCGCCGCCGGGCGCCCCCTAGGGTCGAGGCATGGCATCGGAGCGCATCACGATCGAGGTCGGCGACCGAGAGGTGTCGCTGTCGAGCCCGAACCGCGTGATCTGGCCGGAGCCGGGCATCACCAAGCGCGAGCTCGCCGAGTATTTCCTCGCCGTCGCGGAGCCGTTCCTGCGCGCCAACGGCCACCGGCCGGTCTCGCTCGAGCGCTTTCCCGACACGGTCGACGGTGAGCGCTTCTTCTCGAAGAACCCGCCGCGCGGTGCGCCCGACTACGTGCACGAGGTCATGTGCACGTACAACAGCGGTCGCCGCCACCCGCAGGTCGTGCTCGACGAGGCGGCGGCGATCGTGTGGGCCGTGCAGATGAACACGGTCGTCTTCCATCCGTGGGCCTCGCTCGCGAACGACACCGACAACCCCGTCGAGCTGCGGATCGACCTCGACCCCCAGCCGGGCACCGACTTCGCGGATGCCGCGGCGGTCGCGCCCGCGCTGCGCGAGGTGCTGCGCGAGGCCGGGCTCGAGCCGTGGCTGAAGACGAGCGGCAATCGCGGCATCCACGTGTTCTGCCCGATCGAGCCGACCCATGAGTTCCTGGACGTGCGGCACGCCGTCATCGCCGCCGGGCGCGAGTTCGCCCGACGGCTGCCGGATGCCGTCACGATGGACTGGTGGAAGGAGGAGCGCGGCGCGCGCATCTTCGTCGACTTCAACCAGGCCAACCGCGATCGCACGATGGCCGGCGCCTACAGTCCGCGCGCTCTCCCGTCCGCGACGGTCGCGACGCCGATCACGTGGGACGAGCTGGCGGACGGCGTCGATCCCACGGCGTTCACGGTGCGCACCGTCCCGGAGCGTCTCGCCGCGATCGGCGACCCCTGGGAGGGGCTGCAGCGCTCCCCGGGCCGCATCGACACGCTGCTCCAGTGGTGGCAGCGCGACCTCGAGGCGGGGCTCGGCGAGCTGCCGTTCCCGCCGGAGTTCCCCAAGATGCCCGGCGAGCCCCCGCGGGTGCAGCCGAGTCGGGCGAAGAAGGACTGAGCGGGTTCACCGCCGCGTCGCCCACCGGCATCCGCGGCGACACCCGGGCCGCTTATCGTGGCGCGCGAGCGCTGCGGCGCGGAAGGGGGCGGGGATGGGTGCGAGGGATGCCGCGACGCGCTGTCTCGCCGCACTAGCCGCCACGATCGCCCTGCTCGCCGGGCCGACCTCTGTCGCGTACGCGGCCGATGACGGCGCGAGCGCGGACGGGGGCGGCTCGACCATGGTCATCGCGGTCGTCGTTCCTCCCCACGATCGCCCCGCGCCGCCCGTGACCCCGCCCGCGGACGCATCGGGCGGCTCCGACGCCGGGGGCCTCGCGTCGACCGGCGACCAGGTGGCCGGCGCGCTCGCGTTCGCCGCGGTGGGGGCGGCGCTGCTCGCCGCCGGGGCAGCGCTGCGTGCCCGCGCCGCGCGTCGATCCTGACGACCGCCGGGTCGTCAGTCCGCGCCGGACGCGCGGGTGCCGGCCGCGCTCGGCCCGTGGGCGACGGTGTCCGCGGCATCCTCCGCCCCGACCGTGCCCTGGGCCTCCGCGAGGGCGTCGGCGACGGCGCGAGGCCGAGCGCGATCGCGGCGGCGAGCAGCACGAGGATCAGCAGCAGCCACGGGACGGCGAGACCCATCGTCTGGGTCGCGACGGGCTCCAGCGCGCTCGTCGAACCGGACGCGTCCACGACGATCGGTGTGACCGTCGCGGAGGCCACGAGGGCGAGCATGCCGGCGATGCCCGGCACGGTGATCTGCACGTCGCGGGTCTCGCCGGGGAGGATCTGGACCTCGGGCGCGACGTCGCCGGCATCCGTCGGGAACCAGCCGAAGGGGCCCGCGATCGAGGCCGCCTGCTGGGCCCCCATCGTCGTGTTGCCGGTGTTGTGGAGCGTGTAGGTGAGGGTGGCCGCGCCGCTGCCGAGTCCCCACGTGCCTCCCCAGCTCACCTGCGGGTTCTCGATCGTCAGCGCGGGGGCGAGCGCCCCCGAGACGCGCAGCCCGATGCGGATGCCGAGGCGGCGGTCGACGGAGATGCCCTGATCGGCCGACGACGCGAGCGAGGTGACGATGCCGCCGACGTAGTCGCCGGGGGTCGCGGTCGCGGGCACCGACACCTCGAACGGCACGGTCGCCGACTCGTCCGGCGCCACCGTGACGGTGGTCGCGGCGGCACGTGTCCAGGCGCCGATGCCGACGGAGGTCTCCGCGGGCGTCAGCAGGTCGAGCTGCCCGCCCGCGCCCGTATAGCCGTCGGCGGCGTACACCGCCAGCTGCAGCGGCGCGCTGCCGTGGTTGCTCACGACGAGGGCGTCGCTGACGCTCTGGCCCGGATCGACCGCGTACGTGTACGAGGTGCGCTCGGCGCCGAAGCCGTTCGAGGCGGTGCGCACCGTCCAGGTGACGTCGTCCGCGGAATCGGCGGCGGCATCCGTGGCCGCGTGAGCGGAGGCGGCGGGCACCGCGACGCCCCCGACGAGGACGGCCGCGGCCAGCAGGGGAGCGGCCAGCGCCGCGGGGAGAGAGCGGCGGGAGCGGCGGGAGCGGAACATGGGGTCCTCCGGCGTGGGGTGGGAACGGGTGCGTCCCGAGGCGGATCGGCGGCGATGAGCGCCGATCCGCCCCGGGGCGCGGGGTGGGGTGGAGATCAGTTGCTGATCGCCGTGAGGGTGAGCGTGCCGCGGTAGCTGCCCTTGTCGACGTCGACCGGGATCTTCAGATCCAGGTCGGAGCCGAGGGTCGCGGTGCCGCGCTCGTGGCCCTGCGCGGCCGAGCCGAGCACACGCGAGTCGGACAGACCCGTGCCCCCGTCGTAGCCGGAGCCGACGGTCGCGCCCGCGACGGCGCCGCCGCCGGCGGTCACCAGCTTCGGGGTCCAGCCGAGGTACGAGCCCGAGAACGACTTGTCACCGTCGGTGAAGTCGCCGACCTTCGCCGCGATCGACCAGGGGGCGACGGCGCGGCGGGTGTCGGTGACGGTGATCGGGTTGATCTGGCCGGTGGCCTCGAAGTAGCTGTTGCTCTTCTCCGTGGCGGTGCCGAGGTCGACGAGACCGTTGTGTCCGTCGATGGTCCAGCCGAACTCGCCCGGGGCGGCGTCGGGCACGTCGACCTGGATGTCCTGACCGTCGCCGTGGTTGGGGTGGATGGTCACCTCGTCCTGCACCGAGCCGACGGGCTGCGCCGCCTGCGTGCCGTTCGCGGGGCCGCACCACAGCACCTTGCGCAGCTCGACGGCCGCGTTCGGCGCGTCGCACGTGCCGGAGCGCACGTTCTGCACGACGAGGGCGTCCTTCTGCACCTGCACCTTGACGAAGGTGCGCACGTGCTCCTGGTTCTCGACCGAGTTGTACCAGTAGTTCGACGGGTTCTGCGGGTCGGCGCCGTTGCCCGCGCCGGAGGTGGCGTCACCGGCGACGGGCGCGGTGAGGTCGTAGTACTTCGAGCCGGAGGCCGAGTTCGCCGTCACGTAGACGACGCCGCCGGGGCCCTCGAAGACCTCGTTCTGACCGGGCTTCTCGTCGGCGTTCGCCTTCTGGCCGTTCTTGATCTCGTACGAGCGCGAGTAGCTGTGGTCGTGGCCCTGGAGCACCAGGTCGACCCCGAGCTGGGAGAACGTGGTCGGGAAGTCGACGCGGCGCACCTTGTTGTCGGCATCCTGCGCGTGGTCGGCGGGGGAGTAGATCGCGTGGTGGTAGACGAGCACGGTGTACTTCGCCTGTGCGCCGTGAGCGTTGATGACGTCGGTGACGTACTGGATGTGAGCCGCGTCGCCGCCGCCGCCCGACGAGGAGGTGTAGCTGTTCGAGTTCAGGTCGATGAACAGCACGTCCTTGTGGATGAACCAGTAGTCGCCGCCCGACGTGTTGGAGGTCGGGTCGCCGTTGACGTAGTACTGGCTCGATCGGTCGGTGTTGGGGGTGTAGAAGTGCTGCTCGTACGCCTTGCCGCCGACGTCGTGGTTGCCGATCGTGGCGACCCACGGGTAGCTGCGAAGCTGCGCGGGGGCGAGGAAGCCGTCCCACTGCGCCTCCGTGTTGGCCTTGTCGACCTGGTCGCCGCCCGAGACGAGCAGCTCCGCGTTCGGGTTCGACTGCAGCGAGACGTTGACCGTGTCGACCCACCCGGCGGTGTCCTTCGCGACATCGCCCGACGAGCCGATCTGCGGGTCGCCGTAGAAGAGGAAGTCGAAGTCACCCTCGAAGGAGTGCGTCTGGAAGGTCGTGGTCGTCGACCACGCGCCCTCGGCACCGACGCGATAGGAGTACTGCGTGTTCTCCTGCAGGCCGGTGATGGTCGCGTGGCGGTTGTAGCCGCCGCTGGTCGCGATGTTGGCGCCGCCGGTCGCGGCGAACGTCACGGCGGATGCCGGGAAGGCGCCGCCCACGAGCGCGGCCGTGGGCGCGACCTGCACGACCTGGGCCGTGTCGGCGGAGGTGTACCAGCTCACGATGCGCTGGGTCTCGTCGGCGCCGACGCCGAGGATGACGCCGGTCTGCGTCGTCGGGGTGTCGGCGAGGGCGGGAGTCGCGACGACTCCCGCGAAGGCCGTCGCGCACAGCGTGGCGGCGGTGATCCAGGCGATCGACCGGCGCGGGAGGCGCGGCGCTCGCAGTTCGGCGGAGTGCGGCATGGTCTGTCCGTTCATGGGTGAGGGATGCGTGGCGAAGGCCGGACGCAGGCGCCGCGAGGGGCGTCATCTGGACGATCCGCCTCGGGGATGACACCGCGGTGAACATCTCGCCCCGGAGCGGTGACGTCGCGGCGAAACTCTGAGGGTTCGCCCAGAGCGGGCTCAGTCCCAGCCGAAGACGCGCTGCACGAACCAGATGAGGCCCGCGAGGGTGACGGCCACCGCGAGGGCGCCGGTGGCCCACATCGCGAGGCGGGGAGTGCGTCGCCGCAGCAGCACGAGCACCGGGAACACGAGCGCGATGAGGCCGATCTGCACGGCTTCGATGCCGAGGTTGAACACGAGCAGCGACCACAGCAGCGTCCACGACCACGGCTCGTCGATGCCGAGGGCGGAGGCGAAGCCGAGGCCGTGGATCAGGCCGAAGCAGAAGACCACGAGGAGCCGCAGCCAGCCGGCGCGGTCGAGCCCGAGTGGACCCGAGTCGCGGGTCAGCTCGGTCGCGGCCTCACCCTCGCGCCACAGGCGGAACAGATACCAGGCGGCCACGATCGCGATGGACAGGGCGATGGTGGGCTCGATGATGATGCTCGGCAGGCTCACCACCTTGGTCGCGGCGAGGATGAAGGTCACCGAGTGGGCGATCGTGAACACCGTCGCGGCCAGGACGATCTCCCGGAGCTTTCGCGAGCCGGCGATGAGCGCGAGCAGGAAGAGGATGTGGTCGATGCCGGTCAGCAGGTGCTCGGCGCCCAGGTGGAAGAACTCCCAGAAGCGTTCCCACGTGCTCTGCGCGGTCGAGAACTCCGGTGTCGAGGCGTCCAGGGCGGCCGACCCGGCGTGCAGGTCGATGTCGTAGGTCAGGATCGTCTTCGTGCCCGTGACGTAGCCCTCCTCGTCGGGGAACAGGGTGCTGCGCACGACGTGCGCCTCTCCCGGCGGGCAGTCCACCGCGAGCGGGAGGACCACGTAGGGCACCCCTTCCTGCACGGTCATCGTCACGGTATCGAGTGCGCCGAGCGTGCACGTGCCCGCGTCGCCGCCGGTCGCGCGGACCGTGAAGCGCTCGTCGAGGTAGCGCGAGACGGTGTCGCGATGATCCCTGACCGCCGCGGCCATCGCCGCGTCGTCGCGTGCATCGAAAGCGGCCGTGCCCGCCCGGAAGAAGTCGTCGTCCTGCTGGGTGTCGGCCGCCGAGACCACCAGCAGGTCGTACTCGAGCTGCAGCGTCGCGACCGTTCGTCCGTCCTCGTCGTGCGACAGGTCGGCGAAGACGACCGAGCTGAAGCCGTGCGCCAGGGCGGCGGATGCCGACACGAGTGCGGGGGCCACCGCCAGTACGGCCGTGAACGCGACGAGGAGGGCGGTGGGGAGGCGGCGAACGGTCACGGCGTGAGCGTGCGCGTGCTCGGTGAACGGAGGTTGACCCGTGTGACAACCTTGGACGAACGACGTGCCGCCGGTAGCGGTGCCCGCCGCGTCGGCGGCGATGCTGGAGGGGTGCGACCCGCTCGGCTCCGTCCCCTGCCCGCGCGTCCGCGCTCCGTGGCCGCGGGACTGGCGATCGTCGTGGTCGCGGCATCCCTCGTCGGATGCGCGGCGGACTGGAGCTCGCCGCATCCCGCTCCGACGCTCGTCGCTGCGGCGCAGCCCGGGTTCCTGCCCGCCACGCCGCTCGCGCCCGCCGCGACCATGACGCCGAGCCCGGGATCGTGGCTCGGCGCCCACCCGTCGCGGGGGTACCGCGTGGTGCTGCTGACGATGGGCGACGAGGCGGGCACCGCCACGATGGCCGAGGCCGTGCGCACCTGGGCGCGGGAGGTCGGGGCGGACCTTCGCGAGGTGCGGGCGGGAACCGATCCGATCCCCGCGATCTCCGAGGCGATCGGGATGCATCCCGATGTGATCATGTCGGCGGGCGACGCGCTGGTCGACCCGCTCGCGATCGTGACGGCCAGCCACCTCGATCAGCCGTTCCTCGTGCTCGGCGGCGAGCTGGCGGAGCCGACGGAGAACGTGCTCGCCGTGGACTGGGCGGGTGCGGGCTTCCGGGGAGAGGACCTCGGTCAGGCCGCGCATCACGACCCGGCCAGCTTCACCCCCGAACGCTGCCGCGACGCGGTCGACGCGGGTGTCGCGGCGCTGCTGAGCGGCCAGAACGGCGTCGTCGTCTGGATCCCCTGAGCGCGGGACGGACCGGCGCGGGACGGACCGGCGTCAGCGCGCCGCTTCGGCGGCCCTCGCCTCTCCGCGGTGCGGACGCGCCCAGCGCGCGGGCGTGTGCGGCCCGTCCCACACCTGCACGATGCCCCACGCGACCGCGGTGAGCGGCACCGCGAGGACGGCGCCGACGATGCCGCCGAGCACGGTGCCGGCGGTCAACGCGACCAGGATCACGAACGCGTGCAGGTGCATCGACCGCCCCATCAGCACGGGTTGCAGCAGGTTGCCCTCCAGCTGGTTGACCAGGACGACCACGCCGACGACCAGGAGCGCGACGAGCCAGCCGTTCGCGACGAGCGCGACGAGGGCCGCCAGGATGCCCGCGAGCGTCGCTCCGACGATCGGGATGAACGCGAGCAGGAACACCAGCACGGCCAGCGGCAGCGCGAGCGGCACCTGGAGGATGAGCAGGCCGATGAGGATGCCGATGGCATCCACCGCCGCCACGGTCGCCGTGCCGCGCACGTACGAGCCGAGCACCGTGACCGTCTTGTCCCCGACGCGCAGCGCGCGCTCGTAGGACTCGCCGCGGAACGGACGCAGCAGGAACGCCCACATCTGCGGGCCGTCCTTGAGGAAGAAGAACAGCATCACGACCATGAGCACGAGTCCCGTGATGAAGTTGGCGACCGCGCTGACGCCCGCCAGCGCTCCGCTGCCGAACTGCGCGCTCGTGACGAAATCGGTGAGCGTCGCGATCCACTCGTCGATCTGGGCGCGGTCGATCTGGAAGGGCAGCGTGTTCGCCCACGCCAAGAGGTCGGAGAACCCGCCCTGGGCCTGCGTGGCCAGCTCGTCCCACTGATCACGGACGGCCCAGACGATCAGCCAGCCGACGGCCGCCAGCACGACGACGATCGCGAGCAGCGTCAGCAGCGTCGCCACGACGGAAGGGACGCCGCGCCGGCGCAGCCAGCTCATGAGCGGGGCGAAGGCCGACGCGAGGATCAGGGCGATCACGAGGGGGATCGTCACGACCGTCAGCTGGCGGATGCCCCAGATCACCCCCGCGGCGAGGGCGACGACGACCAGGATCTGGGCGGCGCGGATCGCGAGCGCCCCGAACGCGTCGGCCCACAGGCTCCACGGCTTGCCGGCCGGGCGCACGGTCACCGCATCGGCGCCGCGCTGGTCGATGCGGACGGTGCGGGAGGTGTCGCGGAACAGGCCCATGCCTCGACCGTAGACGACGGCGGGCGCGCGCACGACGTCACCGTGCCGGCAGCGACCACTCCCGTTCGGTCAGCACGCGGGCGACCGTGAGGCCGATGGCGAGCGCCACCACCACGAACACCGCGGTGGTCGCGTTCTGGATCGCCGCGACCGTGTCACCGCCGATGACGCCCGCGATGGAGCGGTACGCGGCCGCGCCCGGCACCATGATCAGCACGGCCGGCACGGTGAGGGTCACCCGGGCGGCGCGCAGGCGCTCGCCGAACAGATAGGCCCCCAGGCCCACCGCGAGGGCTGCGGCCGCCGCCGCGACGGCCGGGTTCACGTGCGCGTCGACGAGCGCCAGCCGTCCGACGTTCGCGACGGCGCCGAGGCTCGCCGCGACCAGTGCGATCGCCCACGGCGTCGAGAAGAGCAGCGCGAAGCCGAGGACGCCGACGAAGCCCGCCGCGAGGCGCACGAGCGAGAGGAGCGGCTCGGCGAACTCGGGAGTCGCCACCTGGGTCACCGTCGCATCGAACAGCGTCGCGACGCCCCACACCGCCGTTCCGGTGGCGAGGAGGATCAGTACGGCGTACGTGACGCGGGCGATGCCGGCGTTGAGGTCCAGGCGGGCAAGATCCAGGGCGCCGGTGACGAGCGGGAAGCCCGGCACGAGGTAGAGCACCGCGCTGGTCAGGGCCGCGTCGTGCTGACCGCCCGGCACGCCCGCGGCCACGAAGACCTGTGCGACGGCCAGGTACACGAGCAGGGCCGTCATCGCCGAGGCGAACACCAGCAGGAACTCATTGGTGCGCAGGCGGTGGATGAGCATGCGCACCCACTGACCGGCGGCGGCGGCGATGCCCACCGCGACGAACTCCTGCCAGCCGCCGTTGTTGAGCAGGGCGAACGCGGCGCAGGCGAAGGCGGCCGCGAGCACGCGGGTGAGCTCCGCGTAGCGTCGCGGCATCCGTTCGATCCGGCGCAGCTCGTCCTGCAGACCGGACGGGGTGGTGCCGGGCGTCAGCCGCGCCGTCAGCTGCTTGAGGGCGGTCATGCGATCGGCGTCGACCGCGGGACGCGGCACCTCGGCGACCCGGGTGCGGAAGAGCTGGCCGCGGCCGGTGGTGAGCACGATGTCGGTCATGCCGACGCGGCAGTGCACGTCGTCGATCCCGAGCGCCGCCGCCGCGCGCACCATGCTGTCGCGCACGCGGGCCGACGATGCGCCCGCACCGAGCATGAGGGTGCCCAGGCGCAGCACCGCGTCGGTGCGCGCGATGAACTGCACCGGTTCGAGCGCGAGCTCCTGCGTCGGCGTCGGCTCCGGTGCGGGCGCGGGCGCGTCCGGCTCGTCGGAAGGGGCGGGGACCATGGTCCGATCCTCGCATCGACGCGGTGCCGCGGCGAGGGGGACGGGCCGGGAGAACGGCCCGCGATTTTCACGGTCACCGGCGGATGAGCACGGGCGCGAGCGCGCGTATCGTCGGCATCACGGAGGAGGGGAGAGCGTCCCTCACCAGCCGCACCATCGGATCGCATGTCCGGCCGCCGGGACCCGGCGCCGATGCGGGCGACGTGCGGAAGAGCCGGATCCGGCCCGTGCGGTGCTGCGCGGGCCGGATCCGAGCGCCGCCGTCCGCGCGTCCTCAGGCGAGGACGTCGGCGAGGTCGTACGCGCTCACCTGCTCCAGCTGCGCGAAGGTGCACGATCGCGGGTCGCGGTCGGGTCGCCACCGATCGAACTGCACCGTGTGCCGGAAGCGCGCCCCCTCCAGCTGGTCGTAGCGCACCTCGAGCACGCGTTCGGGGCGCAGCCGCACGAAGGAGGTGTCCTTCGCCGCCGAGAAGCGCGAGCGCTCGGTCTCTCCGGTCACCGCCGAGCCCTCGGCATCCGTGACGACGAGCGGCGCCAGCTCGTCGACGAGCTCGCGGCGCCGTGCGTCGCTGAACGCGGACGCGCCGCCCACGTTGCGCAGGGTGCCGGTCTCGTCGTACAGCCCCAGCAGCAGCGAGCCCACGCCCTCGCCGCTCTTGTGGATGCGGTAGCCCACGAGCACGACGTCGGCGGTGCGGGCGTGCTTGATCTTGAACATCGTCCGCTTGCCCGGTGCATACGCACCGGCGAGCGGCTTGGCCACCACGCCGTCCAGGCCCGCACCCTCGAAGCGGGCGAGCCACTGCGTCGCGAGGTCGTGATCGGCCGTGGTCCGGGTGAGGTGCAGGGGCGCGGGAACGCCGGCCAGCAGGTGTTCCAGCTCCGCGCGGCGCGTCGAGAACGGCTCGTCCCGCAGATCGCGGTCGCCGCGCGCGAGCAGGTCGAATGCGATGAACATCGCGGGAGTCTCGGCGCTCAGCAGCGCGACGCGAGAGGCGGCCGGGTGGATGCGCTGCGACAGTGCGTCCCACGACAGGCGGCGCGACCCGTCGGATGCGGTGAGGGCGACGACGATCTCGCCGTCGACCAGGCACGGCTCGGGAAGCAGTTCGGCGCAGGCGGCGACGAGCTCGGGGAAGTAGCGCGTGAGCGGCTTCGCGCCGCGCGAGCCGATCTCGACCTCGGTGCCGTCCCAGGAGATGAGGGCGCGGAAGCCGTCCCATTTCGGCTCGAACGCCAGGCCACCGGGCGTCTTGGTCGGGTCGGGGACGGCCGCGGCGGCCTTCGCCAGCATCGGGGCGGGGATCTCATAGGGCATGGTCCCCATCCTGTCCCTCGGCGGGCGCGGACGACAGAGGCCTCGCGATGACACTCAGTTTCACATAATATGGTTCGCAGTCTCACTGAGTATCGCCCGAACCGAGGAGCCCCCATGGCCGCCGACTACCAGGCCCCCACCGCCGACTACGCCTTCCTGTTCGGTGAGGCGTTCGGCGTCGACATCGTCGCGCGCGCCACCGGCGGGGAGCTGACCGCGGAGGACGGCGCCGACATCGTGGCGGGCGCCGGGGAGTTCGCGGCATCCGTGCTCGCCCCGCTGCAGACGGTCGGCGACCGCGAGGGCGCACGCCTCGTCGACGGCCAGGTCCGGCTGCCCGACGGCTTCGCCCAGGCCTACGCCGCGTTCGTCGAGGCGGGATGGGTCAGCGCGGAGGCGCCGGCCTCGGCGGGGGGCGACGGGCTCCCGGGAGCGGTGCGCGCGGGCCTCGGCGAGATCTGGAACGCGTCGAACGCGGCCTTCGCGCTCTGCTGGCTGCTGACCGCGGGGCAGATCCACGCCCTGGATGCCGCGGCGTCCGAGGAGCTCCGCGAGACGTACCTGACCAAGCTGGTGTCGGGGCAGTGGACCGGCACGATGAACCTCACCGAGCCGGCCGCCGGCACCGACCTGGGGGCGATCCGCACGACGGCGACCCCGCGCGGCGACGGCACGTATGCGATCCGCGGGCAGAAGATCTTCATCACCTGGGGCGACCACGACGTGGCCGAGAACATCGTGCACCTCGTTCTGGCGCGCACCCCCGGCGCTCCGGAGGGCGCGAAGGGACTGTCGCTGTTCGTCGCCCCCAAGTACCTCGTCGACGCCGACGGATCGCTCGGTGCCCGCAACGCCGTCACGACCGTCGCGGTCGAGCACAAGCTCGGCATCCACGGCAGCCCGACGTGCGTGCTCTCCTACGAGGACGCCACCGGCTACCTCGTCGGCGAGGTCGGCGGCGGGCTCGCGGGCATGTTCGTCATGATGAACTCCGCACGCATCGCCATGGGGTTCCAGGCGACGGGGATCGCGGACCGCGCCCTGCAGCAGGCGCGCGCATATGCCGCAGACCGCATACAGGGGCGCGTGCTGGGACGCGACGGGGTCGCGCCCATCGCCGAGCACCCCGACGTGCGACGGCTGCTGCTGTCGATGCGCAGTCAGGTGTTCGCGATGCGCGCCCTCGGCGTGTACGTCGCCGACCTGTTCGACCGCGCCGAGCAGACCGAGGATGCCGACGTGCTCGCGATGGCCGAGTTCTTCGTGCCGATCCTGAAGGGCTGGTCGACCGAGGATGCCGTGGCCCTCACCAGCGACGCGATCCAGGTGCACGGCGGCATGGGCTTCATCGAGGAGACGGGCGTCGCGCAGCACTACCGCGATGCCCGGATCATGCCGATCTACGAGGGCACGACCGCGATCCAGTCGAACGACCTCATCGGCCGCAAGGTCATCCGCAACCAGGGCGCCACGGCGGCCGCGCTGTTCGCCGACATCGAGCGGACGGTCGACGCCCTGCGCGCCGCCGGCGGCGACGTCGCGGCGCGCACGGCCGACCGTCTCGAGCGGGCCGTGGATGCCGCCCGTCGCGCCACCGCGGCGATGGTCGCGTTCGGCTCCTCGCCGCGGGACGCCCACGCCGTCAGCGTGCCGTACCTCATGCTCCTCGGCGTGCTGGCCGGCGGGTGGATGCACGCGCTGGCCGTCGTGGCCGTCGCGGCGCACGAGGGGGCGGACGAGGGTGCGGACGAGGCGGATGCCGCCCGGCTGACGGCCGCCGACTTCTACGGCGCCCACCACCTGCCGCGCGTGCACGCGCTCGCCGAGACGGTCGCCTCCGGCGAGACCGCCTGACCCGCCGCCCGCCCGCCGTGCACCCCCGGTCGTTGAGCGAGCGCAGCGAGTCGAAACGCGCCGCGCCTGCGGCCCCGCGCCGGCGTCCCGCGCCGCAACTGCAAGGCTCGCGGCGCGACACGCCGCTCGGGATGCCGCGATCACGGCGCGCCGTCCGCGAGCCCTTGCAGTTCGGGCGGGCCGCCGCGTGCCCCCCGGTCGTTGAGCGAGCGCAGCGAGTCGAACCGCCCCGCACGTGCGGCATCCCGTCACCCCGCGCCACCGCCGCCGGCATCCCGCGCCGCACCTACAAGGTCCGCCGGGCGACACGCCGCTCGGGATGCCGCGATCACGGCGCGCCGCGCGGGAGCCCTTGCAGTCCGGGCGGGCCGCTGAGCCGCCCCCCGGTCGTTGAGCGAGCGCAGCGAGTCGATACGCCCCGCGCCTGCGGCATCCCGTCACCCCGCGCCACCGCCGCCGGCGCCGCAACTGCAAGGCCTGCCGGGCGACACGCCGCTCGGGAGGCCGCGATCACGGCGCGCCGCGCGGGAGCCCTTGCAGTTCGGGCGGGCCGCTGTGCCGCCCCCCCGGTCGTTGAGCGAGCGCAGCGAGTCGAAACGCCCCGCGCCCCGTCATCCCGCGCAGCCAAAGCGCCCCCGCCGCAACTGCAAGGCCTGCCGCGCGACACGCCGCTCGGGGTGCCGCGATCGCGGCGCGCCGCGCGCGAGCCCTTGCAGTTCGGGCGGGCGCGCGGGCAGGCAGTGCAGGCAGTGCAGGCAGGGCGGGCAGGCAGCGCAGGCGGGCAGCGCGCGGTCAGAGCTCGTCGCGCAGGCGCCGGACGACCTCGGCCATCGGCATCCGGCGGGGGAACGTCGCGACGACCACGTCGTCGCTCTGCGCCCGCTCGCCGTCGGGATGCACGCCGAAGCGGTGCATGAGCTCGTCGTAGGCGTCGGTGAGGACCGACTCGGGGATGTCTTCGGTGCCGCGCAGGAGCCGGCGCAGAACGTGGTTGTGGACCGCCGTGACGGCCGCCGAGAACGCCACCGCGTCGATCGGGTCGAGGCCGGGCAGGGCCGAGCGCAGGTAGTCGTCGAACAGTCGCTCGTACTGGAAGACGGTCACGATCTCCCGATCGCGCAGCGCCGGCACCTGGCGGACGACCGCGTAGCGGCGGCGCGCGAGCTCCGGCTCGGCCGCGAAGTGACGGAACACCTCGACCGAGGCGGCGCACGCGGCGGCCCACGGGTTCGTGCCGGCGCCGTGCGTGCCGGTCGCGAGCGACGCGCGCAGGTGCGCGAGGAGGACGTCGTGGTCGCTGAAGACGACGTCGTCCTTGCCTCCGAACTGGCGGAAGAACGTCGAGCGGGAGACCCCCGCGGCCTGCGCGATCTGCTCCACCGACGTCGCCTCGAACCCCTGCGCGACGAAGAGGTCCAGCGCAGCGGCGACGACGGCGTTGCGAGCGGAGGTGGGACTTGCGTCGGTCATGCCCGTGAGCCTAACGCGCCCCCGCCGCTCGCACGTGCGCTGTCAAGCGGGTTGCCCGCGGGCGTCGCGGAGGATTGCGTGGGCACCATGGAATCGCTGTGGCGTCGTGACGCCGACCCCGTCCCCACGACCGCGGGTGCGCCCCGCGCCGCCGACGTCGTGATCGTCGGGGCGGGGTTGACCGGCCTCGTGACCGCCCTGCTGCTGCGCCGAGCCGGGCGCAGCGTGACGGTGGTGGATGCCGCCGGACCCGGCGCCCTGGCCAGCGGGGGCAACACCGGCAAGCTGTCGCTGCTGCAGGGGAGCGTGCTGTCCCGCCTGCGCGCCCATCATCCGGCCGGTCTGGCACGCGCGTACGTCGACGCGAACCGCGAGGGCGCCGCGTGGATCATCGCGTTCGCCGACGCCGAAGGCGTCCCCTACACGCGTCGCACGGCGTACTCCTACGCGCAGGGACGCGCCGGCGCGGCGATCGTCGCCGACGAGGCCGCCGCGGCCAGCGACGCCGGCCTCGCCGTGCGGCGGGGACGTCCGCCCGCGGGGGAGGCGGTGCCGTTTCCGCTGGTGGATGCCATCGCTCTCGACGACCAGGTCGCGATCGATCCGTATGCGCTCGTGCGCGCGCTGACGGTGCGCCTGCTCGCGGAGGGCGGGGCGGTGCACACCGGCATCCGTGCCACCGGGGTGCGTGTGTTCCCGCAGGCGCGGGTGCTGACGGATGCCGGCGACATCGCGGCCGGGCACATCGTGCTGGCCACGGGCACGCCGATCGTCGACCGCGGCCTCACGTTCGCCAAGACCCGCGGGCTGCGCAGCTACGCCGTCGCGTTCGCGGTGCCCGGCGAGGTCCCCGACGGCCTGTACCTGTCGGTCGACGGTCCGACCCGCTCGCTCCGATCGGTGACCGCCTCCGACGGTCCCGCCGGTGCGCGGCTGGTGGTGGGCGGTGAGGGGCACCCGGTCGGGCGGGAGCCGTCGGAGAGCGCGGCCGTCGGCGAGCTGGTCTCGTGGACCCGCGCGCACTTCCCCGGCGCGGAGCCCGTCACGTGGTGGTCGGCCCAGGACTACGAGTCCCACAATCTGATCCCCTTCATCGGGCATCTGCCCCGCGGGGGTGGTCGCGTCTCGTTCGCGACCGGCTACGGCAAATGGGGACTCGCGCTCGCGCCGGCCGCCGCGCTGCGGCTCGCCGCGGAGATCACGGACGTCCCGTGGCGGGAGCGCTCGCCCTGGATGCGGACCTTCGGCACGCGGCTGACGGTGCCCGCCGACCTCGCCCGCGGCGGACGGGAGAACGCCGAGGTCGCGCGACTCGCGGCATCCGGCTGGATCGACGCCGAACGACGCTCCGCGCCCGTGCCGCGCCCGCCCGAGGGCCAGGGCGTCGTCACCTCCCGCGGCGGCGTTCCCGTCGGTGTCTCGACGGTGCACGGCCGCACCCGCGCGGTGCGCGCGGTCTGTCCCCACCTCGGCGGCGTCCTGACGTGGAACGACGCGGACTGCACGTGGGACTGCCCGCTGCACGCCTCGCGCTTCACCCCCGACGGCACGCGGATCGAGGGGCCGGCCGTGACCGATCTGCCGACCGAACCGCGCCGGTCGCGACGCCGCGCCGACGGCGATCGCGGGCACCTGCGACAGGAGTGACGCGGGCTCCGCGCGGTCGGAGCGCTTCGGCGCGTCGACTAAGCTGGGGGATCGGTCGATCTCTCGATATCGAGATTGTTTCGGCACTTTTGTTCCGATACCGAGAACCCTTCGGCACGACACCCACTGACGCCCAGCGAAGGATTGCACGTGGATCTGTACGAGTACCAGGCACGAGACCTGTTCGAGAAGTACGAGGTGCCGGTGCTCCCCGGCATCATCGCCGACACTCCTGAGGAGGCGAAGGCGGCGGCCGAGAAGCTCGGCGGCGTCGTGGTCGTCAAGGCTCAGGTCAAGACCGGAGGCCGCGGCAAGGCCGGCGGCGTCAAGGTCGCGAAGACCCCCGACGATGCGTACGAAGCCGCCAAGGCCATCCTGGGCCTGGACATCAAGGGCCACGTCGTCAAGCGCGTGATGGTCGCCGCGGGCGCCCAGATCGAGAAGGAGTTCTACTTCTCGGTGCTGCTGGACCGCGCCAACCGCTCGTACCTGAGCCTGTGCTCGGTCGAGGGCGGTATGGAGATCGAGCAGCTCGCCGTCGAGAAGCCCGAGGCCCTCGCCAAGGTCGAGGTCGACCCGCTGACCGGCATCGACGCCGCGAAGGCGCTCGAGATCGCCAAGGCCGGCGGCTTCGACGACGAGCTGGCGCCGAAGGTCGCCGACGTCTTCGTCAAGCTCTACGACGTGTACACCGGTGAGGGTGCCACCCTCGTCGAGGTGAACCCGCTCATCCAGGATGCCGCGGGCAACATCATCGCCCTCGACGGCAAGGTGTCGCTCGACGACAACGCCACCGAGGTGCGCCACCCCGAGCACGAGGAGCTCGAGGACAAGGACGCGGCCGACCCGCTCGAGGCGAAGGCCAAGGCCTCCGGCCTCAACTACGTCAAGCTCGACGGCCAGGTCGGCATCATCGGCAACGGCGCGGGCCTGGTCATGTCGACCCTCGACGTCGTCGCCTACGCCGGCGAGAACCACGGGGGCGTGAAGCCCGCCAACTTCCTCGACATCGGCGGCGGCGCCTCGGCGACCGTCATGGCCGCGGGCCTGGACGTCATCCTGGGCGACCCGCAGGTGAAGTCGGTGTTCGTCAACGTCTTCGGCGGCATCACCTCGTGCGTGGCCGTGGCGGAGGGCATCGTGAAGGCGCTCGAGATCCTCGGCGACGCGGCCACCAAGCCGCTGGTCGTGCGCCTCGACGGCAACCAGGTCGAGGAGGGCCGCGCCATCCTCGCCGCTGCGAACAACCCGCTCGTGACCCTCGCCGCGGGTATGGACGAAGGCGCCGACAAGGCCGCCGAGCTGGCCAACGTCACCGCCACCGCCTGAGCGCCGACGAGAACAGGACTGCAGAGAAATGTCTATCTACCTCAACAAGGACTCCAAGGTCATCGTCCAGGGCATCACCGGCGGTGAGGGCACCAAGCACACCGCGCTGATGCTGAAGGCGGGCACCAACGTCGTCGGCGGTGTCAACGCGCGCAAGGCCGGCACGACCGTCTCGCACGTCGACAAGGACGGCAACACCGTCGAGTTGCCCGTCTTCGCGTCGGTCGCCGAGGCCATCGCCGCCACCGGCGCCGACGTGTCGATCGCGTTCGTGCCGCCGGCGTTCACGAAGGACGCGATGGTCGAGGCCATCGACACCGAGATCCCGCTCCTCGTCGTCATCACCGAGGGCGTCCCCGTCGGCGACACCGCCGAGGCGTGGGCGTACGCCAAGAGCAAGGGCAACAAGACCCGCATCATCGGTCCGAACTGCCCCGGCATCATCACGCCCGGCGAGGCGCTCGTGGGCATCACGCCGGCGAACATCACGGGCAAGGGCCCCATCGGCCTCGTGTCGAAGTCGGGCACCCTGACCTACCAGATGATGTTCGAGCTGCGCGACCTGGGCTTCTCCACGGCCATCGGCATCGGCGGCGACCCCATCATCGGCACGACGCACATCGACGCGCTCGCCGCGTTCGAGGCCGACCCCGAGACCAAGGCGATCGTCATGATCGGCGAGATCGGCGGCGACGCCGAGGAGCGCGCGGCCGAGTTCATCAAGGCGAACGTCACCAAGCCGGTCGTCGGCTACGTCGCGGGCTTCACGGCTCCCGAGGGCAAGACGATGGGCCACGCCGGCGCGATCGTCTCCGGCTCGGCGGGCACCGCGCAGGCCAAGAAGGAGGCCCTCGAGGCCGCCGGCGTCAAGGTCGGCAAGACGCCGTCCGAGACCGCCGCCCTCATGCGGGAGATCATCGAGACGCTCTGACGCCTCGCGTAGGGGAAGGGGGTGGATGCCGCAGCATCCCCCCCCCTTCTCCATCTCCATCCCCATCCCAGCGAGCCGCTATCCCGCGTGCGACCCGCCACGCGGCGGCCCGCCCGCGCGATAGCGGCTCGCCCGGGGCGTAGCGGCTCGCGAGGGAGGGGTCAGGTCAGGAGGAGCTCGATGGGGCCGCGGGCGAAGTAGATCAGGAAGCCGGCGGCGACCACCCACAGCAGGGGGCTGATCTGCCGCGCCTTGCCGGAGAGCGAACGCACGACCACCCAGCTGATGAAGCCCGCGCCGATGCCGTTGGCGATCGAGTACGTCATCGGCATGACCGACACCGTCAGGAACACCGGCAGCAGCACGCTGAAGTCGCTGAGGTCGATGTGCTTGACCTGCGCCATCATCATCGCGCCGACGATCACGAGGGCCGCGGCGGCGACCTCGGTCGGCACGATCGAGGTGAGGGGCGTGAAGAACATCGCCAGCAGGAACACGAGCCCGGTGACGACGTTGGCGAGGCCCGTGCGGGCGCCCTCGCCGATGCCGGACCCCGACTCGATGAACACCGTGGCCGACGATGAGGAGGTCGCGCCTCCCACGACGGCGCCGACGCCCTCCACGACCAGCGCGGACTTGATGCGGGGGAAGTCGCCCTTCTCGTCGGCGAGCCCGGCCTCTTTGGCGAGTCCGGTCATCGTGCCCATCGCGTCGAAGAAGTTCGAGAACACCAGCGTGAACACGAGCATGACGAGGGCCACGACGCCGACCTTGCCGACGTCGAATCCGAAATCGACCGCACCCAGGAGGCTGAGATCGGGAACGCTCACCGGCGACCCGGTCAGCGCCGGGATCGTCAGGCCCCAGCCGCCGGGGTGATCCGTCGCCGAGCCGAGGTGCCAGATCGCCTCGATGATCACCGAGACGACCGTCCCGCCCACGAGGCCGATCAGCATCCCGCCCTTGACCTTGCGGGCCACCAGCACGCCGGTGGCCAGCAGCGTCAGCACGAACATCAGCGTCGGCACCGACGCGACCGAGCCGCCGATGCCGAGCCCGACGGGCGGGGAGTTCGAGCCCGTCGCCGTGACGAAGCCCGAGTTGACGAACCCGATGAACGCGATGAACAGGCCGATCGCGACCGTGATCGCGAGCTTCAGCTGCACCGGGACGGCGTCGAAGATGAGCTTTCGCAGCCCCGTCGCCGCCAGCAGCACGATGATGACGCCGTTGATCATCACGAGGGCCATCGCCTCGGGCCACGTCACCTCGTGGATGACGCTGAAGGCGAGGAATGCGTTGATGCCGAGCCCGGCCGCGAACGCGAACGGCAGCCGGGTGATGAGGCCGAAGAGGATCGTCATGACGCCGGCGGTCAGCGCCGTGGCGGCCCCCACGGCGGAGAACGCGAGCTCGTTGCCGGCGATGTCGGCCTTGCCCGACAGGATGATCGGATTCAGGATGACGATGTACGCCATCGTCACGAAGGTGACCAGTCCGCCGCGGATCTCACCGCCGATCGTGGAGCCTCGTCGGGTGGGTAGGGTCGAACGCGCATGAACCGCCTGCTCGTCCTCCTCCTCTCCGCCGTCGATGCCCTCATCGCGGCGGCCGTCGGCGTCGCCGTCGTCTTGGCGCCCCTCACCGTCTTCTGGGTCGTGGGGCTCGGCGGGACGGCGGACTGGGGCGCGCTGTGGCCGGCGGCCGTGCGCATCTGGCAACTGGGCCACTTCGTGCCGCTGCACGTCGTACTGGGAGACGAGTACCTCGTCGCGGCCGGCATCCCCGCCCAGGCGGCGACCTTCGTCGTCTCCCTCGCCCCGCTCGCGCTCGCGACCTTCACCGC
Source organism: Microbacterium sp. MPR-TSA4 (assembly GCF_058792815.1). Classification (NCBI taxonomy): domain Bacteria; kingdom Bacillati; phylum Actinomycetota; class Actinomycetes; order Micrococcales; family Microbacteriaceae; genus Microbacterium; species Microbacterium sp. MPR-TSA4. The sequence continues at coordinate 20,636 of NZ_JBXAFF010000011.1, read as the reverse complement.
CGTGTTCGCGGCGCGCTCGGGCATCCGGGCGGCGCGCTCCGGGTCGTGGCCCGTCGGCGTCGCCGCGGGATCGGGGGTCACCCTGCTGCTGGCGGCCGCGCTGTGGGCGACCTCGCGCACCCCGGTCGCGGCGGTCTACGGCTGGCAGGCGCTCCTGCTGCCGACGCTCGTCTTCGCCGTCCCCGCACTGCTCGGCGCCCTCGTCGAGGCGTGGCGCGGCGGCGACGACGGACTCGTGGATGCCGTGCGGGACCGGATCGACGGCGCCGACCCGCGCCGGGGGCATCCGTGGGTCGCCGCCGTCGCGGCATCCGCCCGCGGCACCGGCATCGCGGTGACGGGACTCGTCGCCGTCGGCGCGCTGCTGGTCGCCGTCGCGGCGATCGCGCGCGGCGGTCAGGTCGTGTCGCTGTTCGAGGCGGCGCACGTCGACGCGGTCGGCGGCGGCGTGCTCGCCCTGGGGCAGCTGGCCTATCTGCCCACGCTGATCGTCTGGGGCGCCGCGTTCGCGGCCGGTCCGGGCTTAGCCGTCGGTGCGGGCACCGCGGTCTCGCCGGCCGGCACGACACTGGGCGTGGTGCCCGGCCTGCCCGTGCTGGGTCTGGTCCCGGAGGGCTCGACGCCGTGGCTGTTCGCCCTCGTGCTCCTCGTCGTCGGCATCGGGTTCGTGGCCGGCGCGGCGGCGCGGGCGCGCCTCGCCGCCGACGGGGTCGCCGCCTCCGGCTCCGACTCCGCACCGGTGCGGCTGGCGGTGCTGGTCGCCGTGGTCGTCCTCGCCGCCGCCGCAGCGGCCCTGCTCGCGGCCTGCGCCTCGGGGGCGATCGGCCCCGGACGCCTCGACGAGGTCGGTCCCGCGGCCGGCCCGTTCGCGTTCACGGTGGGCGTCGAAGTCGCGGTCGGCGCCGCCATCGCGCTGTTCTCGCCGGCCCGCTCCCGAGAGGCCGCCGTCGCGCCGGTAGACTGACCGGGTGCTGACGGTCGCCGTTCTCATCTCGGGCACCGGCTCCAATCTCCGGGCCCTCCTCGAGGCCGCCGCCGACCCCGATTTCCCCGCGCGCGTCGTCGTCGTCGGGGCGGACCGCCAGGCCGACGGCTTCGCCCACGCGGAGGCTTTCGGCATCCCCACCTTCCTCGTGCCCTTCCGCGAGTTCGAGACCCGCGAGCACTGGGGGGAGGAGCTCGACCGTCAGCTCCGCGTCTGGAACCCCGACCTCGTGGTGCTCAGCGGACTGATGCGGCTGCTTCCGGCCGCCGTCGTCGACGCGTGGTCGCCGCGGCTCATCAACACGCATCCCGCCTTCCTGCCGGAGTTCCCGGGGGCACACGGCGTGCGCGACGCGTTCGCGGCCGGCGTCGCGCAGACCGGCGCCAGCGTCATCGTCGTCGACAACGGCGTGGACACGGGCCCGATCCTCGCGCAGGAGCGCGTCGCCGTCCTGCCCGACGACACCGAGCACACACTCCACGAGCGCATCAAGCCGGTCGAGCGGCGGCTGCTCATCGATGTCGTCCGCGCCATCGCCCGCGGGGAGCTCGAGCTCTCCGCGGTCCCCTCGTCCTGACAGATCCGAACCCGATCCACACCGAACACTGGAGCCCTGCATGGCCGGTCCTGCCGTCGATCCCGCCCTCTACCGATCCCGTGACCTCGTCCCCGTGCGGCGCGCGCTCATCTCCGTGAGCGACAAGACCGGTCTGCTGCCGCTGGCCCAGGCGCTGGATGCCGCCGGCGTCGAGATCGTGTCGACCGGCGGGTCGGCCGCGCTGCTGCGCGACGCCGGCATCGCGGTCAAGGACGTGGCGGAGGTCACCGGGTTCCCGGAGTCGCTCGGCGGCCGCGTGAAGACGCTCCACCCGAGCGTGCACGCGGGGCTGCTGGCCGACCTCCGCCTCGAAGACCACGAGGAGCAGCTGGGAGCCCTCGGCATCCTGCCCTTCGAGCTCGTCGTCGTGAACCTCTACCCGTTCGTGGAGACGGTCGCCTCGGGCGCCGTCGGCGACGCCGTCGTCGAGCAGATCGACATCGGCGGCCCGGCGATGGTGCGCGCCTCGGCCAAGAACTACGCCAACGTCGCGATCGCCGTCTCGCCCGAGTCGTATCCCGCGATCGTCGAGGCGCTGGATGCCGGCGGCACCTCGCTCGCGCAGCGGCGGGAGCTCGCCGCGCGCGCGTTCGCCCACACGGCGGCCTACGACCGGGCGGTGGCGACGTGGTTCGCCGAGGAGACCCTCGAGGCCGAGGGCGAGCTGCCGCAGCACCTGACCATCAAGGCCGAGCGCCTGGCGACCCTGCGCTACGGGGAGAACTCGCACCAGCGCGCCGCGATCTACACGCGTGCCGGTGCCCACGGCATCGCGCAGGCGGAGCAGCTGCAGGGCAAGGAGATGTCGTACAACAACTACGTCGACGCCGATGCGGCGCTGCGTGCCGCGTTCGACATGGTCAAGCCCGCCGTCGCGATCATCAAGCACGCCAACCCGTGCGGCATCGCGGTGGCGGCGCCCAACGCGCTGGATCCCATCGCGTCGGCGCATCTGCGCGCCCACGAGTGCGACCCGGTCTCGGCGTTCGGCGGCGTGATCGCGGCCAACCGCACGGTCACGCTGAAGATGGCCGAGAACCTGCGCGACATCTTCACCGAGGTGATCGTCGCCCCCGACTTCGAGCCCGAGGCGCTGGAGGTCTTCAAGCTCAAGAAGAACCTGCGCGTGCTGCGCCTGCCGGCCGACTGGCGCCAGGAGCCCATGGACGTCCGGCTGCTGTCGGGCGGACTGCTGCTGCAGGACGCGGACCGCTTCCCCGACGACATCGAGTCGGTCGCGAAGAACTGGGAGCTCGTCTCCGGTGAGCGTCCCGACAGCCCCGAGGAGATGGAGAACCTCATCTTCGCGTGGAAGGCCTGCCGCGCCGTGAAGTCGAACGCCATCGTGCTCGCCCAGGGCCTCGCGACGGTCGGCATCGGCATGGGCCAGGTCAACCGGGTCGACTCGTGCCGCCTGGCCGTCGAGCGCGCCGGCGACCGCGCGGCCGGCTCGGTCGCCGCATCCGACGCGTTCTTCCCGTTCGCCGACGGTCCGCAGGTGCTCATCGACGCCGGCATCCGCACCATCGTGCAGCCGGGCGGCTCGGTGCGCGACCAGGAAGTGGTCGACGCGGCCCGGGCGGCCGGGGTGACGATGTTCTTCACGGGGGAGCGCCACTTCTTCCACTGAGCGGCGCCGCCTCCGTCTGCCGGCACCGCCCGCCGACGCGGCTCCGAATCGATCGGATCCGTTCTCGCGATTCGCGCCGCGTCCGGCCACCATGGGTGTCATGGAAGACGTCGGGGCGCACGCCCGCGAGGGGCGGAGCCCGTCCGCGCGCGAAGCGCGGCGCGTGCTCGCGACCGTCTGCGGAGCGCTTGCGCTCATCTCGATCGACGTCACCGTGCTGCACGTCGCCGCCCCGACCATCGCTCGCGAGCTGCACGCGGACGACGCGGAGCTGTTGTGGATCATCGATGCCTTCCCGTTCGTGATCGCACCGCTGCTGCTGTCGGCCGGCGTGCTCAGCGATCGGTACGGGCGTCGACTGTTCCTGATGGCCGGGATGAGCGTGTTCATCCTCGGCTCCGCTCTCGGGGCTTTCGCGTGGACGCCCGCCGCGCTCATCGCGGCGCGCGTGGTCATGGCCGTCGGCGCCGCCGCGGTGCTTCCGCCCACGATGTCGCTGCTGCGCGTCGCCTATCCGGATCGGGAGCGGCGGGTGCGTGCCGTGGCGATCTGGTCGATGTCCTCGGCGGCCGCCGCCGCGGCGGGGCCTGTCATCGGCGGGTTCATCGTCGAGCACAGCTGGTGGGGTGGGGTGTTCCTCATCAACGTGCCGCTCGGCGGCCTCGTCGTCGTCGCGGCCGCCGTCTGGGTGACGGAGTCGCGGTCCGACCGCCCGGGCAGCGCCGACCTGGGCAGCCAGGGCCTCGCGATCGCCGCGGTGCTGACGGCGGCCGTCGCCGCGAACAGCCTGGCCGAGCATCACGTCGAGGTCTTCATCGGCGGGATGCTGGTCGCGGTCGCGTCGGGGTGGACCTTCGTCGCCCGACAGCGACGGCTCCGACGCCGCGGCGAGCAGCCCATGCTCGACGTCGCGCTGTTTCGCAACACGGCTTTCTCCGTGGGCCTCGCCGCCATCGCCGTGGCGATGTTCGCCCTCGTCGGGCTGGAGCTGCAGTTCGCCCGCTACCTGCAGCTCGAACGCGGGCTCACGCCGTTGCACGCCGCCGTCGCCCTCGTGCCGCTGGCGCTGGCGACCATCGTCGGCGCGTTCCTCTCGCCGCGGGTCCTCCGGCGATGGGGACACCGCACGGCCCTCACCGCCACCTTCGCCCTCGCCGGCGGGGCGTTGGCAGCGCTGGCGCTCTGGGGCGAACCCCTCGACCTCGCCGTGTTCGCGGTGTCGACGGCGCTGGCCGGGCTCAGCATCGAGATCTCCGCCGTCGCCGCCAACGACCTCATCATCTCCTCCGCCGGCGTGCACGAGGTCGGTGGAGCCGCCGCACTGGAGGAGATCTCGTACGATCTCGGCGGCGGGTTCGGAACCGCCCTTCTCGGCGCCGTCGCCCTGACCGGTGCCAGCGCATCCGACGGCTTCCACACCGCCGTGATGACCTCCGCCGTGCTCCTGATCGGCGCCGGCATCGCCGCGGCCGGGGTGCTGCGTCGACCGCGCACGACCCCGTGAGCCCGCGCGGGGCGACGGGGGCGGCACGCGCCGGGCGCGTCGGACTCGTCCGGTGGCAGGATGGAGGCCCGCGGCGCGTCGGGTGCGCGTCATGCACGCGTGTGCGGGCGGGCGAGGAGGGGCGGGGCGATGATCATCGACAGACCGACGGGCAGCTTCGACGGCGCCGACGACGCGAGCGAGCTGTCGTCCTTGACCGCGACGTGGGGTGACCTCTGGGCAGACGCCGAGCCCGCCGGGGATGCGCTCCGACGCGCGTATCCCGATCGCTGGCTTCGGTTCCACACCCTGCCGGACGGCGCGCGGCCGGCGGCCGACGAGGACGATCGCGCGGAAGTGCGTCGTCGACAGCAGGAGGTGCTCTCGTACCTCCTGCGCGGGGAGCCCTCCGCCAGCCTGGTCGCGATCGCCGAGGACTGGGGCGCGCCCGACGGGGCTGCCGGGTGGAGCGCGGCGGCACTGCCGGCGCGACGGGCCTGGCGGCGGGGGCTGCCCCCCGATCCCACGACGGGCGACACGGTCGGGTACTTCTGGGCAGACACCGCTGTGCGCCGTGACGGCGCGGACCTGCTGCTCGAGCTCGCGGCGACGGGCGACGCCCATGTCGTGATCGCGATGCCGCACCTCGCGTGGCTGCTCGCGCCGTACGACGGCGGGATCGATGTGTTCCTGATCGACCCGCAGCGGCGGGAGTCGCTTCGGGCGTACGGTGCCCGATGGCTCTCGCCCCGACCGGACGGCTTGTGACGCCGCGGTCTCGCCGGTGGCCGGCGCCGTCGCGGCGGCGCCGCGGCCGGCCGCTAGAGTGAGGGAACTTGGGGAGGGAATGCGCATGTCGGGTGCGAGCGTGGGACATGTCGGAGATCGGGAACGGCGCCCGCGCAGGCGGCTGAGCGTGCAGTCGCGTCTGCTGATCATGCTGTTGGCGGTGGGCATCGTCTCGGCCGGCGTGGTCGGCACGATCGGCTACATCAGTGGCCGCGACTCCCTCCAGGACGCGATCATCGACAAGCTGACCGCCGCGCGCGAGCTGCGCGCCGGTGAGGTCTCCGCGCTGATCGGCGAGATCCAGCGAGAGGCGTCGCTCGCGACCGACAACTCCAGTGCCCGCGAGGCGTCGATCGCCCTGAACGCGGGGTGGGCGGCGCTGGCGTCCGCGACGGTGACGCCGGCGGAGCGTGCGGCCGTGGAGGACTACTACCGCGGCTCCTTCCTCCCGGGGCTGGAGAAGCGGACGGGCGAGCAGTACACGGATGCCGCGTTCCTCCCGGACAGTGCCGCGGGCGCCTACCTGCAGTACTGGTACACGCGGCAGGGCGGCGGGTCCTCGGCATCCCTCGAGCTGAAGGATCCGGGCGACGGCAGCGCCTACAGCGCGGCGCACGCATCCGCGCAGGGCTACTTCGCGAATCTCGTCGAGACGGTCGGCTACCAGGATGTGCTGGTGATGAACCTCGACGCGGACGTGGTCTTCAGCACGTACAACACTCCCGCGCTCGGGACGAGCCTCGACGAGGGCCCGTTCCGCGACAGCAGACTCGCCGAGGGCTACCGGAAGGCGATGGCGACCAACTCGGTCGACACCGTCGTGACGACGGACATCGAGTCGTGGGCCCCGGCGCAGGGTGCGGCGACGATGTGGGTCGTCTCTCCCATCGGCGACGAGTCCGGTGTCACCGGGGCGATGGCCCTGCAGATCCCCGTGTCGTGGATCAACGACGTCACCACCGGGTACCAGCAGTGGACGACCCAGGGTCTGGGCGACACCGGCGAGGTGTACCTCGCCGGTACGGACGGCCTCATGCGGTCGAACTCGCGAGAGCTGATCGCCTCGCCGACGACGTACGCCCAGGGGGTGATCGAGAACGGGACCTCCGCCGCGGATGCCGAGCGCATCGTCGAGGTCGGCGACTCGACGATCCTGCAGAGCGTGGACCAGGAGCCCGTGCGCCGTGCGCTGGCGGGGCAGTCGGGAACGATGATCTCGGGGCAGTACATCGGCGCGGAGAGCATCACCGCCTACGGGCCGGCGAACATCGAAGGACTCGACTGGGTCGTGGTGGCTCGGATGGAGACGTCCGAAGCGTTCGCGCCGGTCGCCGACTTCACCCGCACGCTGCTGCTGTCGGTGCTGGGGCTGACTCTCGTCATCAGTGTGCTGTCGCTGCTGCTTGCGCAGGCGTTCACCGCGCCGCTGCGCCGGCTCGCGGAGGCGGTTCGCCGCGTGGCCGGTGGCGACTACGGTGTGCGGGTGGCGGTCGGCGGGGCCGACGAGATGGGCGAGCTGTCGAGCGATTTCAACGAGATGGCCGCGGGCCTGCAGATCAAGCAGGATCTCATCGATCGCCAGCGCGAGGAGAACGAGCGGCTCCTGCGCACCCTCATGCCGGACAGTCTCGCGGCGCGCTACCGCGAGGGCGAGCAGACGATCGCGGAGCAGCACGAGGACGTGGCCGTCGTGTATGCGGAGTTGATGGGTGTCGACGACTTCTCCCGCGCGCTCGACGGTCAGCAGGAGACTCACGCGCTCAACGAACTCATGCGTGGCTTCGAGGAGGCGGCGGAGCGCGTCGGCGTGGAGTCGGTGCGCACCCTTCGCGGCGGCTACCTCGCCAGCTGCGGGCTGACGATCCCGCGCGTGGACAACGCGCGTCGGGCCGTCGAGTTCGCCCTCGAGATGCACACGCACGTCCGACGGTTCAACGAGCGCACCGGATCGCGTCTGGAGCTTCGCGCCGGTGTCGACACCGGCGCGGTGACGAGCGGCCTCGTCGCCCGTTCGAGCCTCGCCTACGACCTCTGGGGTGACGCCGTCGACCTCGCCAGCCGCGTCCGACGCGCCGTGGATGCGCCGGGTGTGTACGTCAGCGACGCGGTGCACGACCGGGTGCACGGCCTCTGGGAGTTCACCGAGGTGGGTGCCGTGGACGCCTCCGGGCGGACGAGCGCGGTCTGGCGGGTCACGGAATGATCCCCGTGCTCGCCGAGGGGTGGGTGTGGTGGGCCGCCGCGCTCGCCGTCGGCGTTCCGCTGGTCCTCGTGGCGCTCACCGAGATCATCGGCGTGCTCCGCCGGCGTCGGAACCCGGCCGTGCGGCCGTTGCTGCTCCTGCGCAACGCGGTCGTCCCGGTGGCGGCCCTCGTCGCCCTGCTCGCGTTCGCGACACGGTCGGATCAGGACCTCATCTGGGTGAGGATCGTCGGCACGCTCCTCGGCTTCCTGCTCATCCTGCTCCTGCTGAGCGGTCTCAACGTCGCCCTCTTCTCGTCCGCGCGCGAAGGCACCTGGCGGGAGCGCGTGCCGACGATCTTCGTGGAGATCGTGCGGCTCGTGCTCGTCGTGGTCGGGCTCGCGATCCTCTTCCAGGTCGTCTGGAACGCCGACATCGAGGGCTTGATCGCGACCCTGGGCGTCACGTCCATCATCGTGGGCCTCGCCCTGCAGAACGCCGCCGGGGGCATCGTCTCGGGCCTGCTGGTGCTGTTCGAGCAGCCGTTCAAGCTCGGCGACTGGATCGACACCGGCGGGGCGGCGGGCCGGGTGGTCGAAGTCAACTGGCGTGCTCTTCACATCGACACCGGCTCGGGACTCCAGGTGATCCCCAACGCGACGCTCGCCGGGGCGTCCTTTCGCAATCTGAGTCGACCGGCCGGGCCGTTCACCGTCGTCGTCCCCGTCGTGTTCGCGCCGGGCGATGCGCCGCACGAGGTGGCGGCGCTGCTGCGCAGTACCGCCGACGATCTGCCGATGAGGCTGGCGGAGGTCCCCTCCGGCGTGCAGTACGGCGGCGCCGGCGCCTACACCGTGGAGATCCCGGTCGCCGCGCCGAGCCAGTCGGACGAGACCATCGCGGCCTTTCTCGGACGCCTGTGGTACGCCGCACGGCGACATGGACTCGCCCTCGACAAGGTCGCACCCGATACGGCCGCGACCGAGAACCGGCTCCGCACGGTGGTCGACGACGTCGCGCGCGCCCTCCACCTCGATGCGGAGCTGCACGAGGCGGCGCTCAGCGCGTGCCGGGTGGAGCAGTACGCGCCGGGGGAGTACCTGGGTCGTGCGGGGGTCGTGCCGTCCGCGGTGAGCTACCTCGTCGAGGGCGCGGCGCGGCTGACGGCTCCGACGCGGCGCGGCGAGGTCGCCTGCGGCGACCTCCGCGACGGGGAGTTCGTGGGAACCGCCGCGGTGACGCGCGAGCCGGCTCTCGTGACCGCCGTCGCCACGGCATCCACGACGGTGCTCGTGCTGCCCGCCGAGCTCATCGCCCGGATCATCCGCGCCCATCCCGTCTTCGCGTCCGAGCTCGGAGCCGACCTCGAGCTGCGGCGGGCCCAGGCGGCCCGCGCCGCCGGCGGCCGTGCCGGCGTCGCGCCGGCCTGATCCCGCGCGCCCGGCGGCGGGGCGGCCGGCGCGGCCGTCGCTGCCGTGTCCGATTTCCGCGAGCCGGGGGTACGGGGGCGTGTCAGGCTAGTCGCATGAGCCCCGTCGACGCCTCCGCCGCGATGACGTTCGACGAACGCTATCGCGCGATCGACGCGCGGGACGCGCGCTTCGATGGCCAGTTCGTGACGGCGGTGCGCTCGACCGGGATCTACTGCCGTCCGAGCTGCCCGGCGCGCACGCCGAAGGCGGCGAACGTCACCTTCTATCCGACCTCCGCCGCGGCGCACGAGGCCGGATACCGGGCGTGCAAGCGGTGCCTGCCCGAAGCGGCGCCCGGCTCCCCCGAATGGGACCTGCGCGGCGACGTCGCGGGCCGCGCGATGCGGCTGATCGCGGAGGGGATCGTCGAACGGGAGGGGGTGCCCGGGCTCGCGCGCCGGCTCGGCTACTCGCCGCGCCATCTCACCCGGCTGCTGACGGCCGAGCTGGGCGCCGGCCCTCTCGCGCTCGCACGCGCCCAGCGCGCCCACACGGCACGCCTGCTCCTGGTGTCGACGGATCTCGCCGTCGCGGACGTCGCCTTCTCGGCCGGATTCGCGAGCGTGCGTCAGTTCAACGACACCGTCCGGGAGGTCTTCGGGCTGACGCCGAGCGCCCTGCGCGCCCGCCGGCCCACGGCGGCGGCCGGCGTGCCCGCCGCCGGAACGATCGATCTGCTGCTGCCGCATCGCGGCCCGCTCGACGCCTCCGGCCTCTTCGCCTGGATGCGGGCGCGCGCCGTCGACGGCATCGAGACGGCCGGTGCCGACTCGTTCGCGCGCGTACTGCGTCTGGCGGGCGGTCCGGTCTGGTTCGCGATCCGTCTCGACGACGCCGGGAGGGTGCGTCTCAGCGCCCGGCTCACCCACCTCGCCGACCTGCCCGTGCTCGTCGCGCGCGTGCGTCGGCTGTTCGACCTCGACGCCGACCCGCTCGCTGTCGATGCGGCCCTGTCCGCCCATGACGCCATCGCCCCGCTGGTCGAGGCCGTCCCCGGCATCCGCGTGCCGGGCGCCGCAGACCCGCACGAGATGCTCATCCGCGCCATGATTGGCCAGCAGATCTCGGTCGCGGCGGCGCGCACGGCGCTCACCGCGCTCACGGCGGCATTGGGAGAACGCGTCGATGCGCACGACGGCATGGACCGCCTGTTCCCGACGATGGCGGCCATCGCCGAGCACGGCGCCGATGTGCTGCGCGGCCCCGCGGCGCGCATCCGGGCGGTGACCGCGGCCGCGGCCGCGCTGGCCGACGGCACGCTCGAGCTCACGACCGGTGACGACGGCGCCGAGCAACGTGCGGCGCTGCTCGCCCGCCCCGGCATCGGGCCGTGGACCGCCGACTACGTGCGCATGCGCGTGCTCGGCGATCCCGACATCACGCTGCCGGGAGACGTCGCGGTCCGCGCGGGCGCCGCAGCCGTCGGCATCCCCTCCGACCCCCGCGGCTACGACGCCTGGGCGACGCGGGCCGCCCCCTGGCGCAGCTACCTGACCGCCCACCTGTGGCGGGCGTCGGTTCCCACGGCCGCGCCCGGCCCGGCCCGCACATCCCCCGAACGGAGCACCCCATGACCGCCACCCGCCACAGCGCCACCCTGCAGACGGTCGACACGCCGGACGGCCCGTTCACGCTGCTCGCCGACGACCGCGGCCGCGTACTGGCCAGCGGGTGGACCGCCGAGCCGGCGGACGTGCTGCACCGGCTGGCCTCGCCGCCGAGCGACGTGCGAGAGGGACGGACGGATGCCGCGGCCGCGGTCGCCGCCTATTACGACGGCGACCTCGCGGCCATCGACGAGGTGGCCGTCGCGCAGACCGGCACCGCCCTGCAGCTCGACGGCTGGGCGGCACTGCGCCGCATCGCCCCGGGAAGCCCGCTCACCTATGCGGAGTTCGCGGCCGCTCTGGGCCGCCCGAGCGCCGTGCGCGCCGCGGCATCCATCTGCGCCCGCAACGCTCCCGCCCTGTTCGTGCCGTGCCACCGCGTGCTGCGCACCGGCGGCGCCCTCGGCGGTTTCGCGTGGGGCCTGGATGTGAAGCGGGCCCTGCTCGCCCGCGAGTCCGCGGCCTGATCGGAAGACCGCCCTTGCGGCGGGGCGAGAGGTCGGCATAGGCTGGAGGGCTGTCGCGCCCCTGTCGCCGCACGGGCGGCGCGCGGTCCCCGTTCACCGACTCCCTGGAGGAAGCCATGTCCACGGCCATCGTCACCACGAAGCCCGCCTTCCTCCGTCCCTCGGCCGTCGCCCCGCGCGCGTTCGAGGCCGCCGGAGTCGGCCGGGGATAACGCGCCGCGCCTCCTCCTTCGGCGGCATCGTCCCGCCGCGCGTTCTCTCCGACAGGGCCCCGTCTCGTCCTGCCGCGCCGCTGTGCGCCCTCCGTCACTCATCGCCGACCCGTGACCTCGGCATCCGCTCCACCCCTTCGCAAGGATCATGACCTCCTCCTCCGAGCACCTCGAGCCCGTCGAGCGCCTGTCCACCGTCCGCGCCCTCGCCCGGCTGTACCCCTTCGCCAAACCCGTCCTGCCGCGCCTGATCCTGGGCGCCGTCAGCGCCCTCGTCGCGAGCCTGCTCGCCCTGTCGATCCCGCTCGTGCTCGAAGTGCTCGTGCAGGGCCCGATCGCCGCCGGTGCCTCCAGCGCCGGCGACCGCAGCCAGCTCGTCTGGGGCGCCGCGATCATCCTCGTGCTCGGCCTGCTCGAGGCCGTCATGGTGTGGCTGCGGCGCTGGTTCGTGCTGGCGCCGTCGACCAAGGTCGAGTACGACCTGCGCACGAGCTTCTACGAGCGGCTGCAGCGCCTGCCGGTCGCGTTCCACGACCGGTGGCAGTCGGGCCAGCTGCTGTCGCGCATGATGCAGGACATCAGCATGCTGCGCCGCTGGATGGCCTTCGGCATCGTGCTGCTCGTCGTCAACCTGCTGACCATCCTCGTCGGCATGGCGCTGCTCTTCCGGTGGCACTGGGCGCTCGGCGTCACCTTCCTCATCGTGTGCGCACCCCTCTGGTACGCCGGCTACCGGTTCGAGAAGACGTACGGCACCCTCGCGCGCCAGAGCCAGGACCAGGCCGGCGACCTCGCGACCAGCGTCGAGGAGAGCGTGCACGGCATCCGCGTGCTGAAGGCCTTCGGGCGGGGGAAGCACGCCCTGCAGAAGTTCACCCGGCAGGCCGAGACGCTGCGCGAGACCGAGCTGAGCAAGGCGCGCGCCGTCGGCTGGATCTGGTTCTGGCTGGTGCTGCTGCCGGAGATCGCGTTCGCCCTGTGCCTCGGCGTCGGCATCGTGCTGCAGCAGCTCGGCCAGCTGTCGATCGCCGAGCTCGTGGCCTTCTTCGCCATGGCGACGGTGCTCCGCTGGCCCATGGAGTCGATCGGCTTCCTCTTCTCGTTCCTGCTCGACGCGCGCACGGCGAGCGATCGCATCTTCGAGGTCTTCGACGAGGAGAACACGATCACCGACGCCGCGGCCCCCGTCGTGCTGGGCTCGTCGCGCGGCGCGCTCGCGTTCGAGGGCGTCCACTTCCGCTACCAGGATGCCGGGGACGGCGAGCGCGACCTCCTCGACGGCATCGACCTGACGCTCGTGCCGGGGGAGACCATGGCCCTCGTCGGCCTCACCGGTTCGGGCAAGACGACGCTCACGACGCTGCCGGCCCGCCTGTACGACGTGACCGGCGGACGCGTGACGGTCGACGGCGTGGACGTCCGCGACCTCACCCTCACGGAGCTGCGCACGCATGTGGGGATGGCGTTCGAGGACTCGACGCTCTTCTCGCAGACGGTGCGCGAGAACGTGCTGCTCGGCCGCGAGGACCTGGCCGCGGGAAGCCCCGAGGCCGAGGCGGTGCTGCGCGAAGCGCTCGCCGTCGCGCAGGCCGGCTTCGTCGAGGACCTGCCCGACGGGGTCGACACGGTCATCGGCGAGGAGGGGCTGTCGCTGTCCGGTGGACAGCGCCAGCGGCTCGCGCTCGCCCGGGCCATCGCGGCCCGCCCGGCCGTCCTGGTGCTCGACGACCCCCTGTCGGCGCTCGACGTCGACACCGAGGCGCTCGTCGAGGACGCCCTCCGCGAGGTCATGGCCGACACCACGACGCTCGTCATCGCCCACCGGCCGTCGACCGTGATGCTCGCCGATCGGGTCGCGCTCCTGGAGGAGGGCCGCATCACGGCCGTCGGCACCCACGCCGAGCTGCTGCGCACGAGCGAGCACTACCGGCACGTCATCTCGAGTCTGGAAGACGCCGAGGAACAGAACACCCGCTTGCGGGAGACGGAGGTGAACCGATGAGCTCAACGGGAGGCACGGCGTCCGTCGCCGGCACCACCGGTGAAGACCGCTCGGACTACACGCGCGCCGAGTCGCGCTCGATCCGCCAGCGCTCGCTGCGCCTGCTGGGCTCGCTCGTCGACCCGCTGCGGTGGCAGCTCGTGCTGGCGCTGGCCGTGCTCGTCGTCTCCACGGCGCTGCGCGTCGCGGGCCCCGCGCTGATCGCGTACGGCCTGAACACGGCGCTGCCGCAGGCCATGCAGGATGCCGACTGGATGCCGACGATCGTCATCGTCGCCGTCTACCTCCTCGCCGGCATCGGCGGGGCGGCGCTCATCGGCTGGTACGCGGTCGTGGCCGCGCGGCTGACGCAGGCGGTCATGCTCGACCTGCGCACCCGCATCTTCCTGCACACCCAGCGGCTCAGCCTGGAGTTCCACGAGTCGTACACGTCGGGCCGCATCATCTCGCGCCAGACGAGCGACCTCGACTCCATCCGCGAGCTGCTCGACGGCGGGCTCAACGAGCTCGTCTCGGGCGTGCTCTACGGCGCGTTCACGCTGATCGCGCTGCTGCTGCTGGACTGGCAGTCGGGCGTCATCCTCGCCGTCGCGGGCATCCCGCTGTACCTGCTGATGCGCTGGTTCTACCGCAACTCGCAGCGTGCATACCGGGAGTCGCGCGTGGTCAGCGCCAAGGTGATCGTGAAGTTCGTCGAGACGATGACCGGCATCCGCGCCGTGAAGGCCTTCCGCAAGGAGCCTCGCAACGACGAGGAGTTCGGCGACCTGTCGGGACAGTACCGCGACGTCAACATGCGCTCGCTTCGGCTGTTCGGCACGTTCGAGCCGGGGATGATGGCGGTCTCGGCCTTCGCCGTCGCGGGCGTGCTCCTCTGGGGCGGTCTGCGGGTGGTCGACGGGACCCTGCTCGTGGGCACCCTGCTGGCCGCCGTCCTGTACGTGCGGAACTTCTTCTCGCCGCTGCAGGAAGTCGCCATGTTCCTGAACTCCTACCAGTCGGCCACGGCCGCGCTGGAGAAGGTGTCGGGCGTGCTGGAGGAGGAGCCGACCGTTCCCGACCCCGTGCGTCCGGTCGACCTCTGGAAGGCGTCCGGTCACGTGGAGTTCCGCGATGTCGTGTTCGGCTACGCGGACGACCGCACGATCCTGCCGCACTTCTCGCTCGACATCCCCGCCGGGCAGACGATCGCCCTGGTCGGCACGACGGGCGCCGGCAAGTCGACGCTCGCGAAGCTCGTGTCGCGGTTCTACGACCCGTCGCACGGCGCGGTCATGCTCGACGGCGTCGACCTGCGGTCGCTGCATCCGAAGGACCTCCGTCGCGCGATCGTGATGGTGACGCAGGAGGCGTACCTGTTCAGCGGCACCGTCGCCGACAACATCGCGCTCGGCAAGCCCGACGCGACGTTCGAGGAGATCCGGGCTGCGGCCCGCGCGGTGGGCGCCGACACGTTCATCGAGCGGCTGCCCGACGGGTACGACACCGACGTCAACAAGCGCGGCGGCCGGGTGTCGGCCGGACAGCGTCAGCTGATCTCGTTCGCCCGCGCGTTCCTCGCCGATCCCGCGGTGCTCATCCTGGACGAGGCCACGGCGTCGCTCGACATCCCGAGCGAGCGTCAGATCCAGTCGGCGCTGCAGACGCTGCTGGCCGATCGTACCGCGATCATCATCGCCCACCGGCTGTCGACCGTGTCGATCGCCGACCGGGTGCTCGTGATGGAGCACGGCCGCATCATCGAGGACGACACCCCGGCGGAGCTGATCGCCGGCACGGGCAAGTTCGCCCAGCTGCACAGCGCCTGGAAGCAGTCGCTCGTCTGACCCCCGCCGGTTTCGGCGATGGCCAACAGAATCGGATGCTGCGGCGCGCGGCATCCGATTCTGTTGCGCTGCTCCGAATCCGGTGCGGGCTGGGCTGGGCTGGGCGCCCTGCCGCAGATTCGGAGATGGGCAGCAGATGCGGATGCGAGGGCTCGCGGCATCCGCATGTGGTGACGTGATCCGAATCCGGTGGCGGCGGGGTGTCAGCGCGCGAGGTGAAGGCCCTGCGCGACCGCGCGGAGGATCGCGGCCTCCACCCGGGGCCACTGATGCACGACCTCGGCGTAGGTGAAGCGCAGCACGGTGTACCCGCGCGCCGTCAGCTCGCGGTCGTGGCTCAGGTCTCGGCCCCGATCGGAGGCCGAGGAATGGAAGGCGAAGCCGTCCAGCTGCGCGACGAGTCGCTCGCCGATGAGGCCGTCGACGTGGTGTCCGAGCAGCAGCACCTGCTGGCGGACGTCGAGGCCGATCCCACGTAACCGCGAGACGAAGAGCGTCTCGAGGCCGGAATCGCTGAGGCCCGTGACCTCCGCCGCCAGTCGCCGCGCATCGGGCGTGCGCCAGCGGTAGCGCCGCAGCACGTGCGGGTCGAGCCGTTCGCGGCGTACGGCGGACTCCCACACGACGAGCGCATCCTCGTGGGGCAGACACCGGGCGAGGTGCGCCAGCGCGTCGGGAACCGACTCGACGAGCACGTGCGGGTGCGACGGCACCAGCGGCGTATCCCAGTGGACGACCACGCCGTCCCCGTCGCGCTCGTCGGGTCGAGGGCGCTGCGCGTGGGCGGGCACGTGCAGGTGCGGACCCGTCGGGATCTCCGGCGGCAGCCACCAGCCGCGGTGGCGAGCCGCCGACACGCAGGCCACCCGCGCACTGACCTCCGCCGCGTGCACGAGCGCGGCCGGGGCCGCGTCCGTGGCCACCCAGAAGCGGCGCACCCGCCGTGATGGCCGCTCGCAGCGTGGTGGGGCGGATGCCGGCATCCAGCACGGCTCGCCGATGCACGATGCCGCCACCCGCCTCCACCAGCTCTCGGATCCCCACGGTCCGAGCCTGCCCGCCCGCACGCCTCCGCACGCTGATCCGCGCGCTGTCGTGCACGACTCGCCGGACCGCCACGGCTGGGGAGGAGCCGACGCGCCCGCAGCGGATGCGGAGGACGTGAACAGATGCGGATGCTGCGGCCCACGGCATCCGCATCTGTCGCCATTCTCCGAATCCGCGAACGCGCGAACGCGAACGCGAACCCGAACACCCGACGGCCGGGTCAGGGGGTCGGCGCGTCCAGGTCGACCTCGAACGTCTGGCGGCGACCGTCGGGGGCGGTGACGACGACCTCCCGCGTCCCGGAGCCGCCCGCGAACACGCGCAGCTCAAGACCGTCGAGGTAGTCGTAGTCCGGCCGGTCGTCGCGCGCGCCCCACGGCAGCACCGCGCCCGGCCGCACGTACAGCGGCAGGGAATCGAACCCGTGGGTCTCGCGCCGCCACCGTCCGCCGCTCACGCGCTCGCCGCTCAGCAGCGAGGTCCACTCGCCGTCGGGCAGGTAGAACTCCACCTCCCCGTCCGCCGACATCACGGGCGCGACCAGCAGCGACGGGCCCAGCATGTACTGGCGGTCGAGGTAGGCGACGGCCGGGTCGCCCGGGAACTCCAGCGCCAGGGGTCGCAGCAGCGGGATGCCGGTGCGCGCCGCGTCGACGCCGAGCTGATGCAGATACGGCATGAGCCGCATCTTGAGGTGGGTGAAGCGGCGCGTCACCGCCACGGCCTCCTCGTCGAAGGCCCACGGCACGCGGTAGGAGTCCGACCCGTGGAAGCGCGAGTGCGAGCTGAGCAGACCGAACGCCGTCCACCTCTTGAACACGGCGGCATCGGGCGTGCCCTCGAAACCGCCGATGTCGTGGCTCCAGTACGCGAAGCCGCTCATCGCGAGCGAGAGACCTCCGCGCAGCGTCTCGGCCATCGAGGTGAAGGTCGAGGTCGAGTCACCGCCCCAGTGCACCGGCATGCTCTGCCCTCCCGCCGTGGCGGAACGGGCGAACAGCACGGCCTCGCCCTCGCCGCGGGTGGCGACCAGCACGTCGTGGACGGCCCGGTTGTACAGCTCGGTGTAGAGGTTGTGCATGCGCTGCGGGTCGCTGCCGTCGGCCCACACCACGTCGGTGGGGATGCGCTCGCCGAAGTCCGTCTTGAAGCAGTCCACGCCCTGGGCGATCAGCGCCCGCAGCTTCTCCTGATACCACGCGGTCGCAGCGGGGTTCGTGAAGTCGACCAGCCCCATGCCGGCCTGCCAGAGGTCCCACTGCCAGATCGAGCCGTCCGCGCGGCGCACGAGGTAGCCGGCATCCGCCGCTTCGCGAAACAGGGGCGAGCGCTGCGCGATGTAGGGGTTGATCCAGACGCACACGCGCAGCTCGCGCTCGTGGAGCCGCGCGAGCATGCCGTCGGGGTCGGGGAACACGCGGGCATCCCACTCGAAGTCGCACCAGTTGAACTCGCGCATCCAGAAGCAGTCGAAGTGGAACACCGACACCGGCAGCTCGCGGGCCGCCATCTCGTCGATGAACGAGGTGATGGTCGCCTCGTCGTAGGCGGTGGTGAAGCTCGTCGACAGCCACAGGCCGTACGACCATGCCGGTACCACGGGCGGCCGGCCGGTGAGGGCCGTGTAGCGGCGCAGCACGTCGGCGGGCGTCGGCCCTGCGATCACGAAGTACTCCAGCACTTCGCCGGGCACCGAGAACTGCACCCGCTCGACGGCTTCCGACCCCACCTCGAACGACACGTGGCCGGGGTCGTTGACGAGCACGCCGTAGCCGCGGGTGGTGAGGTAGAACGGCACGTTCTTGTAGGCCTGCTCGCTCGAGGTGCCCCCGTCGGCGTTCCAGATGTCGACCGTCTGCCCGTTCTTCACCAGCGGGCCGAAGCGCTCGCCGAGGCCGTAGACGAGCTCGCCGACACCGAGCTCCAGCTGTTCGTGCACGTAGGCGGGGGCGGTGTCCGTGCGCTGCCCGGCCCGGGCGTTGCCGACGATGCCGGTGTCGACCTGAGCGTCGGGGGCCACCCGCAGATAGCCCTGGGATTTGTGGCCGCTGCCGGTGACCCGGCGGCCGTCGACCTCGAAGGAGAGGTCCCACGGGGCGCCGGCCCTGACGCGAGCGGTGAGGATGCCGGCGCGGACGAGACCTTCGGTCTCCGTGATCTCGACGCGGTCGGCCGACCCGCCGGCCCCCGGCATCGGGAAGCCACCGTGCCACGCGGCGCCGGTGTGGTGCGCGATCCGCACGCGGATCACCCCTTCGGCGGGCGAGGAGAGGGTCGTGGTCAGCACGGGCCGGTTGAGCACGTCGCCGCGCCGCGCGATGACCGCGGTGGGCGCGGTGACCATCAGTCCGGGGCCGTCGGGGGTGTCGGCGATCTGCCACAGGTCGTACGCCTCCTGCGCGTAGAGCGCGGTGACTCCGGGGCGCAGCTGCCAGAACCCGTCGGTGAACTTCATTACTTGACTGCTCCTGCCGTGATGCCCCGGGTGAGGGTGCGTTGGAAGATGAGGAAGAAGATGAGCGTCGGGATGATGCCGAGCAGGGCCGACGCGCTGGTCGTGGTCACGTCCATGAGGCGGTCGCCCTGGAGCACGCTGATCGCCACCGGCACGGTCTGGTTCGCGTTCGAGGCGAGGAACGTCAGCGGGATGAGGAACTCGTTCCACGTCCAGATGAAGAAGAAGATGAGCAGCACCGACAGCGTGGGACGGCTGATCGGGAAGACGACGCGCCACAGGATCGTCCAGCGTCCGGCGCCGTCGAGGGATGCCGCCTCCAGCACCTCCTTGGGGAAGGTGCCGTACACCGACGACAGCAGGTAGGTGCCGAACGCGGCCTGGACGACCGTGAAGATGATGATCACCGACCACACGTTGTCGTAGAGGCCGACCGACTTGAACATGTAGTACAGCGGGTAGAGCAGGGCCTCCTGGGGGAGCAGGTTCGCCAGCAGGAACAGCAGCACGATCCAGGTGCGGCCGCGGACGCGGCCGATGCCGATCGCGAACGCGTTGAGCATCGAGATCAGCACCGCGAGCACGGCGACCACCCCGGAGATGAAGAGGGAGTTCCAGACCTTCTGCGGGAAGTTGACCCGCTCCCAGAACTTGGTGATGCCGGTGAAGTCGAGGGCGTGCGGCAGGGCGAGCGGACCCGAGTTCGCGTAGTCGGTCGGCGACTTGAACGAGTTGACCAGCACGAGGTAGAACGGCGCGATCACCAGGAGGGCGCCGACAGCGACCAGCACGAGCATCAGCCAGTCGACTCCGCGTTTGGTGACCATGCCGCCGCGTCCGCGCGGGGCGCGTCGGGGACGGATCGCGGTCGTGAGTACGGTTCCGGCAGCCATCACAGGCCCGCCCTTTCCTTGCGTTCGAGGGAGTTCTGCACCCGGATGAAGACGATCGACACGATGACGACGACGATCGTCAGCACCGTCGCGATGGTGGCGCCGTAGCCGACGTCGCGCTTGGTGAAGAACTCCTGGTAGGCGTAGTACGACGGCACGAGGGTGGCGCCGGCGGGGCCGCCGCGGGTGATGACGTAGACCGGACCGAACACCTTCAGCGCCGCGATCGTGCAGGTGAGGGTGACGACGAAGATCTCCGGACGGATGATGCTGACGGTGATGGACGCGAAGCGCTGGAACCAGTTGGCGCCGTCGAGCTCGGCGGCCTCGTACAGCTCGGGATCGACCCGCTGCAGCGCCGCCATGAACACGACCACGGGATAGCCGATCTGCACCCACACCAGCACCACCATGAGCACGATGAGCGCGGAGGGCATCTGGCCCAGCCAGTCGACGGGGGCGATGCCGACGGCGGCCAGCAGCTGGTTGAGGGCGCCGTCGGCGCCCGGCCGCACGATCCAGCCGATCACGATGCCGGCGACGGCCACCGGCAGGATCTGCGGGAGGTAGTAGGTCGCGCGCAGGAAGCTGCCGACCCGGCCGCCGAACTTGCGTCCGACGACGTCGAACAGGAGCGCGGCGACGATCAGGCCGACGATCGTCGGCACGATCACCATGGCGATGACCATCCACACGGAGTTGAGGAAGGAGGTCCAGAACGCGTCGTCGCCGACGAGCTTGATCCAGTTGTCGACGCCGATGAACTCCGGTGCGCGCACCCCCTTCCAGCTCGTGAAGGTGAGGTAGACGTTCCACACCAGCGGGACGATGACGATGACCAGCAGCAGGACGAAGCCGGGCAGCAGGTACAGCCAGTACCCGCCGCGTCCGCCTCCGCGCTGGGGGATGGCGGGTTCGTCGTCGACGACCGGGGTGCGCCGAGAGCGTGTTGTGAGCGACATGCGGTGCTTTCGTTCGGGGGCGGGGC
>NZ_JBXAFF010000010.1:0-78809 GCF_058792815.1 Microbacterium sp. MPR-TSA4 | reverse complement strand
CGCCCCACCCCACCCATGCCTCGGCATGTCCCACCTATGCCGAGGTGTGTCCCACATTCTGCGCCTGGCACCGCTCCCAGGCAGCAGGAAGTGGGACACAGCGCCCGGCGATCAGAGCTAGCAGTGACCGGCGTCAGCGCCCGGGGGTCCACCCGGCGCGCTGCAGGGCGTCTCGTACCATCGACACCGCGAGCCGGCCATCGCCGACGAGGTGATGCGCCAGCACGCGCTCGTGCTGCCACCCCAGGCCGCGAATGGCCGCCCACCGATCGGCGTCGCGCGCGAACTGACGCGCATCGTAAGCGTGGACGCGCCCGTCGTACTCGACGGCGAGACGATAGCGAGGAAAGGCCAGATCGAGTTCGGCGACGAACGTCCCCCGATCGTCGAACAGATTCCAGGCCACCTCGGCCTCCGGCAGTCCCGCACGGCTCAGCAGCAGCCGCAACCGCGTTTCGCGAGGAGAGCGCACGCCACCGCGAGCGAGTGCCAGTGCCCTGCGGAGGATTCCGCCGCGCACGTCGCCCATCACCTCGATCTCACGCCGAAGCTCGGCCGCGTCCGTCAGCGGGCTCCGGCCCGAGATGAGGTGATCTGCGGCCGCAACGAGGTCATCGAGCCGCCAGAGCGTGCCCGTTTGACGCCAGGCACGCGCCGGGTGCTCGACCGGCATCCCGCGCACCGTCGTGTGGGCCGACTCCCGCAGCTGCAGGCGATGGCCGACCACGGCGTGAGTGCGGGGTTCGCGCGCGGGACGGTGGGTGGAAACGTGGATGCTCGGGGCATAGGGCCACTCCGGCAGGGGCACCCCGAGAAGACACAGGGCCGTCTCGTGGCTGAAGAACTGCCCGTTCCGCAACCGCGGCAGCAGCGCCCGACAGGACGCCTCCCGCGAACCGGGAGTAGGCTCCGCCCGCGCGCGGACGCCGTGGAAGGGACGCGAGAGATCGCGTCCCCGCAGCCGCCCGGGACTCACGCCGGCATCTCGCGCCTGCGCGACGGTGAACGCCTCCGGCAGACTCCGCGGCAGGTCGCTCGAGGTCGTCATCGCGCAAGCGTCACGCATCCGCGGCGACGCTCTGGCGGCTGAGCGCCCGACGGTGGAAACTTCGACGCCCGACGCGGCCGGGGAGGAACCTCCGTCGGGCGTGGACAGTGAGAGTGACGCTCACACGACGTGTCCCACTTCCAGCTGTGCAGGGGTGCCCCGCAGAGCAGGAAGTGGGACATGCCACGACGGAAGTGGGACAACGCCGGCGAGAAGTGGGACACGGCATCTGCGGCGCCCCGGCGGGCCGGGGGTCAGCCGAAGAGCGCCGCGGCCTCTTCGTAGCGGTAGATCGGGACCGTGTTCAGCTCGCCGAGCGCCTCCGCGAACGGCACGCGCACGATGTCGGTGCCCTTCAGCGACACCATCTGACCCCAGGCCTGCTCGTAGACCGAGTCGGCCGCGTGCAGCCCCAGGCGCGTCGCGAGCACCCGGTCGAAGCCCGACGGCGAGCCGCCGCGCTGGATGTGGCCGAGCACGGTGGCTCGGGTCTCGATACCCGTCAGGCGCTCGATCTCGGGCGCGAGCACCTCGCTGATGCCGCCGAGACGCGGGCGGTTGAAGGCGTCGAGGCCCTTGTCGCTGAACGCCTCGTCCATGCCCTTGAGGGTGAAGCCCTCCGACACGACGACGAGGGGGGCGCGTCCGCGGTCGTGCGCCTTCTGCACCTGCGCCGCGATCTCGTCGATCGACATCGGCACCTCCGGGATGCAGATGACGTGGGCGCCCGCGGCGATGCCGGAGTGCAGGGCGATCCAGCCGACGTGGCGGCCCATGACCTCGGCCACCATGCAGCGCTGGTGGGAGTCGCCGGTGGTGCGCAGGCGATCCATCGCGTCGGTGGCGATGTTGACCGCGGTGTCGAAGCCGAAGGAGTAGTCGGTGGCGCGCAGGTCGTTGTCGATCGTCTTCGGAACGCCCATCACGTTGATGCCGTCGTTCCAGAGCCGGTTCGCGGCCGCCAGGGTGCCCTCGCCTCCGATGGCGATGATGCCGTCGATGTGGTGGCCGTACATCGTCTTCGCGATGTTCTCGGCGCCGCCGCGCGGACCCTCGTAGGGGTTGGTGCGGCTCGTGCCGAGGATCGTGCCGCCGACCTTGGACAGCCCCTTCACCTCGTGGCGCGTGAGCGGGAAGAAGTCGCCGTCGACGACGCCGCGCCATCCGTCACGGATGCCGACGAACTCGATGTTGTAGTTCGTGGTGCCCTTGAGCACGACGCCGCGGATGACCGCGTTGAGTCCGGGGCAGTCTCCGCCGCTGGTGAGGATGCCGATCTTCATGTGGAGATCCTTCGATGGTTCGGGATGTGGTTCGGCGACGCTGCCATCCTCGACACTATCGCCGTATCGACGGCGGATGCCACCGCATCCGCCGTCGATAATCCCGGCCCGCCTCAGGCCGCGCCGAGCGCCTGCCGCAGCAGGTGCATGAGCGCGGACAGCTGCACCGAGTCGCTCGAGGTGGGGTCGAGCTGGGCGCCGTCCAGCGCGCGCTGGGCAAGACCCTGCTTGGAGTCGATGAGCTCCGCGATCTTCGTGTCGATCGTGTGGGCGGCGATGATCCGCCACGCCGTGACCGGCTCGTCCTGGCCGATGCGGTGCACGCGGTCGATGGCCTGCGTCTGCTCGGCCGCCGTCCACGACAGTTCGGCGAGCACCACGTTGGAGGCCGCCTGCATGTTGAGGCCGACGCCGGCGGCCGTCAGCGAACAGACGGCGATGGCCACGTCGGGATCCGTGTTGAACGCGTCGATCGCCTGCTGGCGGGCGGGCGTGGACTGGTCGCCGCGGATGGAGATGGTGCGCAGGCCGGATGCCGCGAAGTGCGCCTCTGCAGCATCCATCACGTCGATGTGCTTCGCGAAGAACACGACCTTGCCGACGGAGCGCTGCAGCTGCACGGCGTAGTCGGCCGCGAGGTGAGCCTTGGCCTGGCCGATCTTGCGCACCATGGTGAACACGTTGTCGGCGCCGGCGGACGACGACTTGGCGTCCTCGAGCTCGCCGTGCGCGACGAGGCGCACGATGTCCTCGTCGATCTCGCCGATGCGCACCTTGTCGCCGCGCGCCTCGATGATGCGGCGGTACTTGGCGGCCAGGCGCGCACCCAGCTCGCGCTCGGCCTCGCGAATGGAGCGGCCGAATTCGTCGTCCAGCTCCACGGGCAGGTCGGCGACCAGCTTGTCGGGGAGGTCGGAGGCGACATCCTTCTTCTTGCGACGGACGATGCCCATCGAGATGACCGCTTCGCGGGCCTCGGGGTAGAACGCCTTGTCCGCCGGGGTGAACCCGGTCGCGTCGAGCTTCTCCATGAGCTCCGGGCCCGGCTTCTCACCGTTGGTCCAGCCGAGGAAGCGCCAGATCGCGTCGAAGTCCTCGACGTCGTTGATCAGCGGCGTGCCGGTGAGCGCCAGCATGAGCGGGTTCCGCACCTGCTCGCGGATGCGTCCGCCGAGCGCCAGCACGTTCTGCGAACGCTGCGAGGTGAGGTTCTTGATGAAGTGCGCCTCGTCGACGACCATGCCCTTCAGTCCGAGCGAGCCGAGCCAGGAGAGGTGGCGGTCGAGCACCTCGTAGTTGACGATGAAGACGTCGGCGAAGGCGTCGACCGTGTCGCCGTCGCCGTGGATGACGGTGGCCCGACGCTGTGGCGTCCACCGCTCGACCTCGCGCGCCCAGTTCATCTTCACGACGTTGGGCACGACCGCCAGCAGCGGATAGGCGTCGGCGACGGAGGCCGCGAGCACCGACTGCGCGGTCTTGCCGAGGCCGGGCTCGTCGGCGAGCAGGAACGAGCGATGTCCCGCCCGGACCGCCTCGAGGAACCGCGACTGGTGCGGCATGATCTCGAGCCCCTTGGGCGAGAGCCGGTCGAACTCGGGCACGGGGGGCAGCTCCATCGACGCGCTCGCGCCTCCGGCGCCCGTCTCGAACGCCTTGTAGAGCGGTCCCATCAGCTCCCAGCCGTCGAGGCGGCGGCGGGCGGTGGATGCCGGGGCGCGCAGGGCCACATCGGGCGCGAGGAACGGGTTCGCCTCGCGGCGCGCCTCGATCTGCGGCGGGATGACCTGCCGCTCGGCGAGCGCGGCGGGCACGACCGGGGTCTGCCCCCAGCTCTGCGCGTTCTGGGTGACGTCGGTGATGATGAGCTCGTCCTCGGGCAGGTCCGCGCCCGACTCGAGCAGCCAGTCGCGGCGCATGCGCTTGGCGACGGGCGACGTGGCCTGGTCGACCTCGAGCAGCTGGATGAGCGAGGTGTCGCGTGCGGCCGTCTTGGCGAGGATCGTCGCGACGCCGTCGAGGCGCTTGAGCAGCTCGGCGCGGGCGGCGCCGGCGATCGCCTCGTCGGCCTTGACGCGGGCCCGCTCCTCGCGCACGAGGAAGGCGATGACCTGGAACTTGACCCGATTGGTGGGCCCGAGCTTGCCCTTCTGCGCCTTCGCCTCGACCTCGCGCACCTTGCGGGCGAGGATCGGGATCAGCGGCGCGTCGTCGTCGCGACGAGCGGACGAGCCGCGATGGGACGAGCCGCGTCGGCGTGACGCGGGGGCGATGGATGCCGTGGTCGGCATGCTCCTCCTGAGCGTGAGTCGCCGGGAGACCGGCGGGCTTCCGGTCCAGAGACCGGTCAGTCGTTTCCCGGGGCGGATGCCGCGGGGTCGGGACGAGGCACGGATCCTCCGGCTGCGGGTACTCGCTTCTGCGAGCTGCGGCGACGGGGGTAGCCTCGCGCCCAGTCTAGCGCGCCACCCCCGCACCCGCGAGCCGCCACGACGCGGCCGAGCCGCCATGATTCGGCCGGCACGAACCATGGCGGCTCGCACAGAGGATGGCGGCTCGCGAGGAGGGTGGGGGGAGGGAGGGAGGGGGTCAGGAACGCAGGCGCAGGCTGTTGAGGACGACGAAGACGCTCGAGAAGGCCATCGCGGCCCCGGCGATCATCGGGTTCAGCAACCCCAGGGCCGCCAGCGGGAGCGCCGCGACGTTGTAGGCGAAGGCCCAGAAGAGGTTGCCGCGGATGATCCGCATCGTGCGACGGCTCAGCCGGATCGCCGTCAGCACCGGTGCCAGGCCCTGCCCGGTGATCGCGATGTCGCTGGCGTGCATCGCGGCATCCGTTCCCGAGCCCATCGCGATTCCGAGGTCGGCGCTCGCGAGGGCGGCGGCGTCGTTGATCCCGTCGCCGACCATGGCGACACGGTGTCCCCCGGCCCGCAGGCGCTCGATCTCGGCGACCTTGCCCTCCGGAAGCACGCCCGCGACGACGCTGCGGATGCCGACGGCCTCCGCCACCGCGTGGGCGGCTCCGGCGTTGTCCCCGGTGAGGAGCACGACGTCCAACCCCATCGCCGCCAGCGCCGCGACCGTGTCGGCGCTGTCGGCGCGCACGGTGTCGGCGACGGCGATGACCGCGCGGATCCGTCCGTCCCACCCCGCGACGATCGCGGTCGCGCCGCGCTGCTCGGCCGCGCGCACCGCCGCGGCGATCTCGTCGGGCGCACCATCCGCAGCGTCCGCGGCCCGCGCAGCATCCGCGGCATCCGCCGCCCGCGCGGCCTGCTCGGCCGCGAAGGTCGGACGGCCGGCGAACACGCGGTGCCCCTCCACCGTGCCGGTGACGCCGAGCCCGGCCCGGCCCGCGAAGTCGGTCACCTCCGCCGGGGCGTCGGCGAGGGCGGCGACGGCACGCGCGAGCGGGTGCTCGGATGCGTGCTCCAGCGAGCCGACGAGGTGCGCGATGTCGTCGGGATCGGTGCCGGCGACGGCGGTCACGGTCGCGACCGTCATGGTTCCTGCGGTCACGGTTCCGGTCTTGTCGAGGACGACCGTGTCGATGCGGTCGGCCGCCTCGAGCGCCTCCGGCCCGGTGATCAGCACCCCCAGCTGGGCGCCGCGCCCGGTGCCGACCAGGATCGCGATCGGGGTCGCCAGTCCGAGCGCACAGGGGCAGGCGATGATCAGCACCGCCACCGCGGCGGTGAACCCCGATGCGATCGCCTCGCCCGAGAACCCGCCGACGATCAGCCACGCCAGCAGGGTCAGCGCCGCCAGGACGATGACGACGGGCACGAACACGCCGGAGATCCGGTCGGCGAGCCGCTGGACGCGGCTCTTGCCCGCCTGGGCGTCTTCCACCAGCCGCGCCAGCCGGGCGAGACGGGTGTCGTCGCCGACCGAGGTCGCCTCGACGACCAGTCGACCGTCGGTGGAGATCGTGCCGCCGGTCACGATCGCACCGGCATCCACCTCGACGGGCACCGCCTCGCCGGTGATCATGCTCTCGTCGATCGAGGCGCGCCCGGCGACCACACGACCGTCGGTGGCGACCTTCTCCCCCGGGCGCACGACGAACGCGTCCCCGACCCGGAGGGCGTCGATCGGCACGCGGCGGCCGTCCTGCAGCTCGACGTCGCGCGCCGAGAGATCCATCAGCGCCCGCACCGCCGCGCCGGCGCGCCGCTTGGAGCGCTGCTCGATGACGCGTCCGAGCAGCAGGAACACCGTCACGGCGGCGGCGACCTCGAAGTAGACGAGCGACGACGGGTCGTGGACGGGGGCGAACATCCCGCCGTCGTGGCGCATCCCGAGCTCGCCGGCCGTGCCGAACAGGAGCGCCCAGACGCTCCAGAGGTAGGCCGCGCCGGTGCCGAGGGTGATGAGCGTGTCCATCGTCATCGCGCCGTGGCGCGCATTGGCGATCGTCGCGCGGTGGAACGGCCACCCGCCCCAGAGCACCACCGGCGTCGCGAGCACGAGCGACACCCATTGCCAGCCCGAGAACTGCCACGCGGGGACCATCCCGAGCGCGACGACGGGCAGCGCCAGAAGGATGCTGACGATCAGGCGGGTCCGCAGCGTGACGGCGCCCGGGCGATCCTCCACGTCGTGGACGTGGCCCTCCGCTCCCTCCGCGTGCGGCGCGTGGTCGTGCGCGTGCGCCTCGCCGGGCGACGACTCGTGACCCCGGTCGGGGGTCGAACGCCGCGGACGCAGGTGCGCCTCGTACCCCGCTTCGCGCACCGCGGCCACGAGTGCGGCGGGGTCCAGGGCGCGAGGGTAGTCGACGCGTGCGGACTCGGTCGCAAGGTTGACGGATGCCGAGACGCCGTCGAGGCGCTCCAACCGCTTCTCCACGCGCGCGACGCAGCTCGCGCAGGTCATCCCCTCGATGTCGAGCACCGCCTCCTCGTGCGGCATCGACACGGCATCCGTCGACAGGCCGGTCATCGTCGGCCCCGTCAGCGGGCGACGACGGTGTAGCCCGCCTCGTCGACGGCGGCCGCGATCTCGGCGTCGAGCGCGGCACCGGCCGCGCCGTCGTCGACGGTGACGGTGAGGGTTCCCGCCGTCACGTCGACGGCGATGTCATCGATCCCGTCGACCTTGCGCACCTCGCGCGTGACCGCTCCGGCGCAGTGCGCGCAGGTCATGCCGTCGACGGCGTACGTCTGCGTGGACATGGTGTCTCCTCTCGCCGCGCGCCCGTTCGGCTGCGGCTCTCGCTGACAACCATGATACCCCCCTGGGGTATTCCCGAGGACCCGCTGGCGTAGGCTGGGGCCATGTCCACCATCACCGAGCGGGACCTCGCCGCGACCATCGACCACGCCATCCTCAAGCCCGAACTGACGCGCGCCGACGTCGACGCCGAGCTCGACATCGCCGCGGAGTGGGGCGTCTTCAGCGTGTGCGTGCGTCCGAGCGACATCGCCCACGCGGTCGACCGCCTGGCCGGCACCGGAGTGAACGTGGGCACCGTCATCGGCTTCCCCCACGGCACCACCTCCACCGCCGCCAAGGTCGCCGAGGTCGGTCAGGCCCTCGCCGACGGCGCCGTCGAGTTCGACATGGTCATCAACATCGGCGCCCTGCGTTCGGGCTTCGACGACGCGGTCGTCGCCGACATCGCGGCCGTCGTCGCGGCGGCATCCGGCAAGGTGACGAAGGTCATCCTCGAGACCTCGCTGCTCGACGACGAGCAGATCGCCCGCGGCAGCCGTCTGACCGAGGCCGGCCGCGCCGACTTCGTCAAGACGTCGACGGGATTCGCGGGGGGCGGGGCGAGCGTCGCCCACGTCGAGCTCATGCGCGCGAACGTCGGACCCGATGTGCAGGTGAAGGCCTCCGGCGGCGTCCGCAGCTACGCCGACGCGCTGGCGATGCTGGCCGCCGGGGCGACCCGACTGGGCACGAGCGGCAGCGCGGTGATCCTCGGCGAGGCGCGCCGGGTGGATGCCGGAGAGCAGGCCGTCGGCGCCGTCGACGCCTCCTCGTACTGACCCGCCGTCGTCGTGTGCGGCGGCTCAGGCCAGAGCCGCGCGCACACGGGCGACGTCGTCGTCCATCTGCGCGATGAGCGCCTCGATGCCGGCGAAGGCGACCATTCCGCGGATGCGATGCGTGAAGCGGATCTGCACGCGGTGCCCGTACAGGTCTAGTCCCGTCTCGTCGAGGACATAGGCCTCGACCTGACGGACGGGGACGTCGTCGAACGTCGGGTTCGTCCCGACGGAGATGGCCGCGGGGTAGCGGGTCGTGACGGCGGTTCCGTCCGCGCCGAGGTCGACGAGCCAGCCGGCGTACACGCCGTCGGCCGGGATGAAGCCCTCCGCCGACGCGGACAGGTTCGCCGTCGGAAAACCGAGCTCCCGGCCGCGCTTGAGGCCGTGGACCACCTCGCCCTGCACGGCATGTGGACGTCCCAGCAGCCGCGCGGCCCCCTCGACGTCACCGGCGGCCAGCAGGTCGCGCACCCACGTCGACGAGACACGGCGGCCGCCGCCCTGCACGTCGCCGACGACGTCGACCGCGAAGCCGTACTCGGCGCCCAGTTCGGTGAGGAGAGCGGGATCTCCCGCCCCGCCGCGGCCGAAGCGGAAGTCGTCTCCGACCATCACGGTCACGACGCCCAGGCTGAGCAGGACGTGCTCCACGAACGCCCGCGGCTCCAGCGCGGCGAGCTGTTCATCGAAGCGCAGGACGAGGGTCGCATCGACGCCCGCGGCCGCGAGGAGGTCGAGCTTCTGGCCCACGCTGCACACCGGCTCGGGACACAGCTCCGGCCGCAGCAGGCTCAGCGGGTTGCGGTCGAAGGTCACTGCGACCACCCGCGCGCCGGCCTCGGCCGCCGCGACCCGGGCGCGATCGATCACGGCGCGGTGGCCGGAGTGCACGCCGTCGAACTTCCCGATGGCGACGACGCTCGGGCCGAACCCCTCGGGGATCTCGGCGGGGTCGTGGAAGACGATCACCAGGACGACCTCCGATCGGTGCCGACGGTGTCGTGCCGGACGGGCTCGTCGTCGGATGCCGCGGCTTCCGGCACCGGGTCCGCCCCGCGTCCGCCGCTGCGCAGCCACCAGAGCCCGACGAAGGGAAGCACGAGCGGCACCCAGAAGTAGCCGAAGCCGTAGCCGGACCAGACGGTGGCATCGTGGAGGAACAGCTCCGGATGCGTGAGGCTCAGAGTGCCGACGATGAGCACCCCCGCCAGCTCGAAGCAGATCGCGATCCACGCGACGACGTACCAGCGCGGGCTGTCGGACTTCACGAGGGCGACGGTCGCCAGCACGTACACGACGGCGGCGGCCGCCGACAGCGTGTAGGCGAGCGGGGCGGCGGAGAAGTCCTGCACGATCTGGACGAACGAGCGTCCGGTCGCCGCGAGGGCCATGATGGCGTAGACGACCACGAGCACGCGGCCGATGCCGGTCATCCGGGTGTGCCCGGTCGCGTCGAGGTATGGCGAAGTCATGACCTGTCAATGATAGGCGGCGCCGACGGGGGCGACGGGCGCCCGCTCACATGCCGACGGTCGTCCAGATGACCTGCATGCGCCAGACCATGACCGCGACCGACAGCGCCGCGATCCCCATGATCACGGTGCTCCAGCGGCTGCGCTCGATGAGGGCCCAGACCACCGACGCGGGCGGGATGAGCACCGCGGACACGAGGTAGACCCAGAACTCCAGCGCGCTGCCCGACGGGGGGTTGCCGACGAGCGGGGCGACGATCGCGACGATGACCTGCGCGAGCAGGAGCACGAGGATGAGGGCCATCGCCCCGACCGTGAGGTCGCTGGGACGACGCCCGGCCAGGCCGAGCACGACCGCGAGCAGACCCGCCGCGACGGCGACCGCGACCTGCACGATGGCGAACCACTCGATCATGCGTCCTCCGCCATGTTCATCACGCTCTTCACGTCGGCGCCGCGGCGTTCCACGATGCCGACCAGTCGCCCGTCGGGGTCGATCGCGGCGGGCGTCGCGGTCGCGGATCCGTCGAGGCGCTCCGCCGCGGCGTGGAGCCTCTTGCCGTGGCGCAGGTCGCGCGCCTCGTCGGCGCTGACGGGAAACGCGCCGAGCACGGCGGCCGCGACGTGCGCCGGCGTCTCCAGCGGCGCGTCGGGGGCGATCTCGGCGACGGCGTCGGCGACCTCGAACGCCCCGATGCGGGTGCGCCGCAGCGCCGTGAGGTGCCCGCCGACGCCGAGGGCGGCGCCGAGATCGCGCGCGAGGGCGCGGATGTACGTCCCGCTGGAGCAGTCCACGACCACGTCGAGGTCGATGGTGCCGTCCGCGCCCGCACGTCGGGCCAGGACCTCGAACCGGTCGATCGTGACGCGCCGCGCCGTCAGCTCGACCGCTTCGCCCGCGCGCGCGAGATCGTAGGCGCGCTTGCCGCCGACCTTGATCGCCGAGACCGTGCTCGGCACCTGGTCGATCTCGCCGGAGAGCGCGGCGATGCCGGCCGCGATCCGCTCGTCCGTCGCGGCGGCGAGGGCCGCGGCATCCGCTCGGGCCGTCTCGACGCCGTCCGCGTCGTCGGAGTCGGTGGCGACGCCGAGCCGGATCGTGGCCTCGTACGTCTTGCCGAGGCCGACGATGAAGGTCAGCAGCCGGGTCGCGGGTCCCACCCCGAGGATGAGCAGCCCCGTGGCCATCGGGTCGAGGGTGCCCGCATGCCCGATCTTGCGGGTGTTCAGCGCGCGACGCGCGCGGGCGACGACGTCGTGGCTCGTGATCCCCTGCGGCTTGTCGACGAGCAGGATGCCGTTCGGGACGGACGGTGACGCGGGCATTGCTCCAGCCTAGGCCGGGCCGACGCGCGGCCGGAGAACGCAACCCGCCCGCGGCCGTAGGCTGGTGCGGTGCCAGAGCTCGCGACGCCGCTGATCGCGTGGTATCGCGACACCGCGCGCGACCTGCCCTGGCGGGCGCCCGGTTTCGGCGCATGGGGCGTGCTGGTGAGCGAGTTCATGCTGCAGCAGACGCCGGTGACCCGCGTGATCCCGCGTCTGGAGGCGTGGCTGACGCGCTGGCCGACTCCCACCGCGCTGGCCGCCGACCCGCCCGCCGCCGCCGTCGCGCAGTGGGCGAACCTCGGCTATCCGCGCCGCGCGCTGTGGTTGCACCGCGCCGCGGTCGAGATCCGCGACCGTCACGACGGCGTGGTCCCCCGCGACGTCGATGCGCTCCTGGCCCTCACCGGGATCGGCGACTACACCGCGCGCGCCGTCGCGGTGTTCGCGTACGGCGACCGGCATCCGGTCGTCGACACGAACACGCGGCGGGTCATCGCGCGGGCGGTCGAGGGCCGGTCGCAGCCCGGACCCCCGGGGCGCCGGGACCTCGCCGACATGGAACGGCTGCTGCCGGCGGAGCTGACGGATGCCGCGGTGATGAACGCCGCGATGATGGAGCTCGGCGCCGTGGTCTGCACCGCGCGGGCGGCGCGCTGCGACGTCTGCCCGGTGGCCTCGCTGTGTGCGTGGCGCGCCGCCGGGTATCCCGACACCGGCGACGCCCGCCGCAAGCAGGCGTCCTACGAGGGCAGCGATCGTCAGGCGCGCGGCGCGGTGCTGCGGACGCTGCGGGCGGCGGAGGCGCACGAGTTCGCCGAGGCGGCGGTCATCGCCGACTGGCCCGATCCGGCGCAGCGCGGGCGGGCCATCGACTCGCTGCTGGTCGACGGACTCATCGAGTCCGACGGGATGCTGCTGCGACTGCCCCGCTGACGACGCCGAGCGCGGCGCACGCTCATTGTCACGGCGAGGGGCGGATGCGTCACCCGGCGCGGCGGCGTACGGTCCGCCTCATGAAGGCGCTGATCGTGTACGAATCTCAGTTCGGCAACACCGAGAAGGTCGCCCGGGCCATCGCGGAGGGCGTCGCGACGAGCGGTCGGGTCGAGGTCATCGCGGTCGACACCGCCCCGACGGTCCTGCCCGACGATGTGGACCTGCTCCTCGTGGGCGGTCCGACGCACGTGTTCTCGATGTCGCGGGTGCAGACGCGGGCCGATGCCGCGAAGGACGCGCCGACGCCGACCCGGCGCGGCATCCGGGAATGGCTCGCGCAGGCCTCCTCCGCTCCGCGAGGCCTTCGCGTCGCCACGTTCGGCACGAAGCAGGGGCACGGCCGGCTCAGCGGGTCGGCAGCGACGGCGGCCGCGAAGGCGGCGCGGGCGCACGGGTTGTCGGTGGATGCCGTGGAGGACTTCTTCGTGATGGGACGAAGCGGCCCCCTCGAGGAGGGCGAGCTCGAACGCGCGACCGCGTGGGGACGCGCGCTCGGGCGCTGAGGCTCAGTCGTCCTCGTCGTCGTCCTCGCGCGGCTTGACGTAGGGGTCGGCGTCGCCCGCGTAGGCGGCACCGGCGGCGAGCCCGGCGACGGCGGCGTCCCGCTCCTGCGCCTCACGGAGGAGCTCGGCGATGTGTCCGGCGTTCTCCGGCAGCGCGTCGGGGATGAACTCGAGCGACGGGGTGAGCCGCACGCCGAGCTGCTTGCCGACCTCGCTGCGCAGCATCCCGGTGGCCGCCTTCAGGGCAGCCGCCGAGTCTTCGCGCGCCTTGTCGTCGCCGTACACGGTGTAGAACACCGAGGCGTGCTGCAGGTCTCCGGTGACGCGCACGTCGGTGATCGTCACGAAGCCGAGGCGCGGGTCACGCAGCCCCTTCTCGAGCCGCTCGGCGATGAGCACGCGGATGCGGTCGGCGAGTCTCGCCTGCCGTTCTGAAGACATCTCTCTTACCTCTTTCTGCGCCCGGCGGAGCCGGGAGGTCGGCGGATGGCGGAGCCGGTCGCGCCGCGGAGACAATCGGGGTAGGGGCCCCGCTCTTGTCTCCGCGGCGCGACCGGCGCAGCCGCAGCCGAACAGGAAGGATCAGCCGCGCGGCTTCTCCACCATCTCGGTCGTCTCGATCTCGTCGCCGATCTGGATGTCGTTGTACTTGCCCAGTCCGATACCGGCCTCGAAGTCCGTGCGGACCTCGGTGACGTCGTCCTTGAAGCGGCGCAGCGACTCGATCTGCAGACCGTCGGCCAGCACGACGCCGTCGCGGATGACGCGCGCCTTGGCGTTGCGCGTGATCGTTCCGCTGCGGACGATGACACCGGCGATGTTGCCGAACTTCGAGGAGCGGAACACCTCGCGGATCTCGGCGACACCCGACTGCACCTCTTCGAACTCCGGCTTGAGCAGGCCCTTGAGCGACTGCTCGACGTCGTCGATCGCGTTGTAGATGACCGAGTAGAAGCGCACGTCCACGCCCTCGCGGGCGGCGCGCTCGCGCGCCTTCGTGTCGGGGCGGACGTTGAAGCCGATCACGATCGCGTTGTCGATCGTGGCCAGGTTGATGTCCGACTCCGTGATGGCGCCGACGCCGCGGTGGATGATGCGCAGCTGCACCGAGTCGTCGACCTCGATCTTGAGGAGCGACTCCTCCAGCGCCTCGACGGCACCGGACACGTCACCCTTGATGATGAGGTTGAGCGACTCGACCTTGCCCTCTTCGAGAGCGCGGGTGAAGTCCTCGAGCGAGATGCGCTTGCGGGCCTTGGCCAGCTGGGCGTTGCGCTCGGCGGCCTCGCGCTTCTCGGCGATCTGGCGAGCCGTGCGGTCCTCCTCGGTGACGATGAACACGTCACCGGCGCGGGGCACGGAGTTCAGACCCTGCACCTGGACGGGACGCGAGGGGTAGGCCTCGTCGACCGCGTCGCCGTTCTCGTCGATCATCGCGCGGACGCGGCCGTAGGCCGTGCCGGCCACGATCGCGTCGCCGACGCGCAGCGTTCCCGACTGGATGAGCACGGTCGCCACCGAGCCGCGGCCCTTGTCGAGCTTGGCTTCGATCGCGACACCGCGGGCGGCCTTGTTCGGGTTCGCCGTGAGGTCGAGTCCCGCGTCGGCCGTCAGCAGCACGGCATCCAGCAGTTCCTGGATGTTCGTGCCCTGGCGTGCGGACACGTCGACGAACATGACGTCGCCGCCGTACTCCTCGGCCACGAGGCCGTACTCGGTGAGCTGCTGGCGCACCTTGGCCGGGTTCGCGTCGGGCTTGTCGACCTTGTTGACCGCGACCACGATCGGCACACCGGCCGCCTGGGCGTGGTTCAGGGCCTCCACCGTCTGCGGCATGATGCCGTCGTCGGCGGCGACCACGAGGATGGCGATGTCGGTCACCTGGGCACCACGGGCACGCATGGCGGTGAACGCCTCGTGACCGGGGGTGTCGATGAAGGTGATCGCGCGCTCGATGCCCTCGTGCTCGGTCCACACCTGGTACGCACCGATGTGCTGGGTGATGCCGCCGGCCTCGCCCGCCACGACGTTCGTCTGGCGGATGGCGTCGAGCAGTCGCGTCTTACCGTGGTCGACGTGACCCATGACGGTCACGACCGGAGGACGGATCTCGAGGTCGTCCTCGCTCTCCGCCTCCAGCTCGGCCTCGAGGTCGAGACCGAAGCCCTCGAGGAGCTCCTTGTCCTCGTCCTCGGGCGAGACCATCTGGATCTTGTAGCCGAGCTCGGCGCCGAGCACCTCGAAGGTGGCCTCGTCCAGCGACTCGGTCGCGGTGGCCATCTCACCGAGGTTGAAGAGGATCGTCACCAGCGTGCCGGGCTGCACGGTGTAGCCGCGCAGGGCCTCGAGCTTGTCCGCGAAGTCGGCGATCGACGCGCCGCGACGCAGGCGGATGATCTCGCCGTTGCCCTTCTGGACGTTGACGCCGCCGACGACGGGCGCCGACCGCATCTCGAATTCCTGCCGCTTCGCACGACGCGACTTGCGCTGCTTGCTCTTGCCGCCGCCCTTGCCGAAGGCACCCGCGGTGCCACCGCCGGGACCACGGCCACGACCACCGCCGCCACCGGGACGACCCGCGAAGCCACCACCGGGCGCTCCGGGACCGCCGGTGCCGCCGGGACGCTGGAAGCCGCCGGCACCGCCGGGACGACCGGGACCGCCAGGACGCTGCTGGAACGGCGCGCCGGGACGACCGCCGCCTCCGGGACGACCGGCGCCGCCGGGACGCGGGGCGCCGGGGCGGGGAGCGCCGGGGCGCGGAGCCTGCGGGCGCGGGATGTTGCCGGGCGTCGGACGCTGACCCATCCCCTGCGCGGACGCGAACGGGTTGTTGCCCGGACGCGGGCCGGCGGGACGCTGGCCCATCCCCTGCGACGAGGAGAACGGGTTGTTGCCGGGACGCGGAGCGCCACCGGGGCGCGGCGCCTGCGGCGTGGCCGCACCGGGCGCGGCGGCGGCCGGCGTGGCGGGCGTCGGAGCGTCCGCTGCGGCGGGGGCCGCCGGAGCCGGAGCGGCCGGCGCGGCGGGCGCGCTGGGCGCCGGTGCCGCCGGAGCGGATGCCGCGGGCGCCGCCGGAGCGGGAGCCGCCGGCTTCGCCGGGCCGGGACGCGCCGCGGGGCGCGCGCCGGGGGTCGGCGCACCGGAGGCCGCACGAGGGGCGGCCGGGGCGGCGTCATTGGACTTCTTGGCGGCGCCGTCGGCCTCGAGGGCCGCGCGGAGCTTGCGCGCCACGGGGGGCGCGATGGTGGATGAGGGGCTCTTGACGTATTCGCCGAGCTCCTTCAGCTTCGCGAGGGCGACTTTGCTGTCGACGCCGATCTCGGAGGCGATTTCGTGCACGCGTGGGTTTGCCACAATTCTCCTGTCTGAGGTCTCCCCCGGACAGGGCAGACCGTTACTTGCGGACGGGTCTCATTTCGAGCCGTTCACTTTGTGTCCATAGCCGTTCAGCCGTTTCGCTGGTGGGTGTTCTGAAAGGTCTGCGTGTCGAGCGGGCCCGACACACGCAATGCTCGTCCGAAGGCGCGGCGCCGGATGGCGGTATCCACACACCCGTGCGTGTCGTGCACCCACGCGCCCCGCCCGGGAAGGACGGCCTTCTCATCGGCGATGAGGACACCGTCTCGCTCCACCACTCGCAGGAGGGCGGACCGGAGGTCGCGCGCGCGGCATCCCACGCACGTTCGAACGGCTTCCATCCTACCCCCACTCGCCGCGTCGGGATTTCGGCGCGGTCGCGGCGCCCCCTCGCTCACCCTCGCGTCACGACTCGAGGATCGAATCCGGCTGGATGTCGATCTTGGCGCCCGTGAGCTTGGCCGCGAGGCGGGCGTTCTGCCCCTCCTTGCCGATGGCGAGCGACAGCTGGTAGTCGGGGACGAGGGCGCGGACCGCCTTGGTGCCGGCATCCAGCACGAAGCTGGAGGTGACCTTCGCCGGAGACAGGGCGTTCGCGACGAACTTCGCCAGCTCGGGGTCGTAGTCGACGATGTCGATCTTCTCCCCGCCGAGCTCCTCCGTGACCGCGCGCACACGCCGGCCGAGCTCGCCGATGCAGGCGCCCTTGGCGTTGATGGCGGGATCCTTCGCCGTCACCGCGATCTTGGTGCGGTGACCGGCCTCGCGCGCCAGCGACGTGATCTCGACCAGACCGGAGGCGATCTCGGGGACCTCGAGCGCGAACAGCTTGCGCACGAGACCCGGGTGGGTGCGCGAGACCGTGATCTGCGGACCCTTGGTGCCCTTGGACACGGAGGTGACGTAGACGCGCAGCCGGGAGCCGTGCGGGTACTGCTCGCCCGCGACCTGCTCCTCGGGCGGAAGGATCGCCTCGACCGTGCCGAGGTCGACGTGCACCATCCGCGGGTTGGGGCCCTGCTGGATGACGCCGGCGACGATGTCGCCCTCCTTGCCGCGGAACTCGCCCAGGATCGCATCGTCGGCGATGTCGCGCAGACGCTGGCCGATCACCTGCTTGGCCGCGAACGCGGCGATGCGTCCGAAGTCCTCGGGGGTGGACTCCTCCTCGCCGATGACGACCCCCTCCTCGTCGCGGAGCGGGATGAACACGGCGACGTGCCCCGTCTTGCGGTCGAGCTCGGCGCGGGCGCCCTCGGGCAGTTCGCCGGTGGGCGAGGTGTGCTTGGCGTAGGCGGTGAGGATCGCCTGCTCGATGATCCCGACGAGTTCGTCGAACGGGATCTCCTTCTCGCGCTCGACCGTTCGCAGCAGTCCCAGATCGATGTCCACAGGTGCCTCCCTATTCAGCTCTCGACGCGAGGTCACCCTCGGTCATCTGCACGATTTTAGCCGATCGTCCCGCGGCGGCGGACGTGCGCGGACGTGCATACTTGCCAGATGGATGCCGCTTCACCCGCCGTCGACCGAGCGATCCCGCAGCCGCGGCGCGCCGATCCCGGTCTGATCGGTCTGCTCGGGTTCGTGATCGCGACCTTGACCGCGCAGCTGGCGCACCTCGGCGTTCAGAACGAGAGCGCCGTGTTCTGGGTCGGCGCGGTCTTCGGCGGCGTCGTGCAGGTCACCGCGGGCATGCTCTCGTACTTCATCGGCGACGACTTCCACTTCATCGTGTACAACGCGTTCGGGTGGTACTGGATCTGCATGCCGGGGTTCCTCCTCGGCGGGGAGCTGGGCTTCTTCGAGGTGTCGGGACCGGCGCGGCCGCTCTTCTCCATGATGTTCGCGGTCATCGCCCTGGGGTTCGTCTTCGCGGGCGCCACCCACAACACCGCGCTTCCGCTCACGCTCGTGTGCGTCGCCCTCGGC
This sequence comes from Microbacterium sp. MPR-TSA4, assembly GCF_058792815.1. NCBI lineage: Bacteria > Bacillati > Actinomycetota > Actinomycetes > Micrococcales > Microbacteriaceae > Microbacterium > Microbacterium sp. MPR-TSA4. The sequence goes on along the minus strand of NZ_JBXAFF010000010.1, from coordinate 60,887 downwards.
CTGGGCCTCGAATCGGTCGGCTCCTTCGCCGGGACCGCCGCGGTCGGCACCGTGGGCGCGTGGTTCCTGCTGGGCGCGTCCGCGTTGGCCTTCTACCTGCTCGTCGAGAAGTTCGCGTGGCGCACGATGGGGCGCCACGTGGTGCCGCTCGGCCCCGCGTGGATCCGTCGTCCGGACGGGCACGGCGACCCGGAATCGTGAGCGCGGCCCTCGGCATCCTCGGGGTGCTGCTGACGGTCGCCGCCGGTTTCCGGGCGCGCTACGCCCGCCTGTGAGCCGGGCCGCCGCGTCTGTCAAGGCCCTGGGGCGACATCCCGGCGACGGGCAGGGTCGAGTCATGACCGAACTCACTGGAATCGAGGCGCGCGACCGCGTCAAGGAACTCGTCGAGGACATCGACATCACCATGCTCACGACCGTGGACGCCGACGGGCGCCTCGTGAGCCGTCCGATGAGCACCCGCGAGATGGACGACGACGGCGTGATCTGGTTCTTCACCTCCGACGAGACGAAGAAGGCCGACGAGGTCGAGGCGGACCACGACGTGAACCTCGCCTACTGCGACGCCAAGGGCATGCGCTACGTGTCGGTGGCCGGTCGCGCGACGATCGTGCACGACCGCGCACGGATGGAGCAGCTGTGGTCGCCGTCGCTGGACATCTGGTTCGAGGAGGGGCTGGACACCCCCGACATCGCACTGCTGACGGTGACGCCGATCGTGACCGAGTTCTGGGAACCGGCGCACGGCACGCTCGCGATGGCCGCCGGCATGCTCAAGGCTCTCGTCACGCGGGAGACGCCGGACGACACCATGAACCACGGCAGGCTGGTCCGCTGACGCGCACCTCGGGCCGACTCAGGCCGGGCGCGCCTCCGCGGGGGCGCTCGGCAGCGCGTTGACGGCGCGGATGAGGTGGTGCAGCTCACCCACGCGCCGCTGCGCGTAGCGCATGACGAGGCGGGGCGCGGCGACGTCGTCGTCGTCCTCCCGCTCGGCCTTCAAGGGACCGCGGCGTTCGATCACGCCTTCGGCCAGCAGCGAGCCGAAGCGGGCGTTCAGCGCATCCACCTCCGCGTCGGTGGGCTCCGCACGCAGGCGCAGCACGAGCCGTCGGCCGACCCACCGCAGCGAGACGTAGTTGCGGTAGAAGCCCGTGAGCTCGTCCACGGCGGCATCCACGGAGTCGGTCACGACCACCCGGTCGAGGTCGTCCGGAGAGATGACGCCCTCGGGGATGAGCTGGTCGTCGGCGAAACGCTGCAGCCCCTGCCAGAAGCCGCCGCCGGGACGGTCCAGCAGGACGATCGGCGTGGGCGCGGCCTTGCCGGTCTGCTGCAGCGTCAGCAGCTCGAACATCTCGTCGAGCGTGCCGAAGCCGCCGGGCATGCACACGAAGCCGCTGGACTCCTTGACCAGCATGAGCTTCCTCGTGAAGAAGTACTTCATCGCGACGTTGCGGGCGTGCGCGGCGATGATCGCGTTCGGCTTCTCCTCGAACGGCAGGCGGATGGAGACCCCGAGGGAGTGCTGCGGGCCCGCGCCTTCGGCCGCCGCCTGCATGATCCCGGGGCCCGCCCCCGTCACGGTCATCCATCCGCGGGCGGCGAGCGCCGCGGTGAGCTCGACGGTCAGGCGGTAGAGCGGCGAGTCGGGGGCGGTGCGGGCCGAACCGAACACGGTGACCTTGGGCACACCGCGGAAGGGCGCGAACAGCTCGAAGGCCGCGCGCATCTCGGTGAGGGCGGCCGAGGTGATCTTGAGGTCGAGGCGGTCGGCGCCGTCGAGCCCCATGCCCACGCCCGTCGCGAGGATGCGGGCGATGAGATCGGCGTCGGTCGTGATGCCGGCGTCGTCGAGCAGCCGGCGGATGCCGTCGGTGACGGTGGACGGGAGCGTGGAGCGATCTGACATGGCTCCAGCCTGACATCCCGGACGCAGTTCGGGTGAACGCGGCGAGAACGTCTCCTTCCCTCTTCCCACATTCGAAGCTTTGTTCTAGGATCGACGTATGGACGATGACATCGAGACGGAGCCCTATCCCGGGTACTGGTCGGATGTCGCGGCCTTCGAGACGGCACTCCTCCCCCGCGATCCGGTCGATCAGGTGGCCGACATCGCCACTCTCGTGGCGGTGCACACGGCCGAGCAATACGTGTGCGTCGCGGCCGCCCGCCGCGATGCGATGGCGACGGCCTCCTCCCGTGCCTGCGCCGACGAGATGATCGACCGCTCGCTGCGCCTCGAGCTCGCCGCCGCGCTGCGCATCACCGAGTACGCCGCGGGCGACCTGATGGCGCGCTCGACGGCGCTGGTCGAGCGCTACCCGCGGGCGCTCGAGGCGTTGGGGGCGGCGCGCATCACCGATCAGCACGCGCGATTCCTCGTCGACGTGCTGGATGCCACGGATCCGGCGGTGCGCGCACGGCTCGTCGATCGAGCGGTTCGGCTGGCCGAGGACCTCCCCGCGGGGACGTTCCGGCGTCGCCTGCGCGACCTCGTCGCGGCCGAGGCGGTGCAGACCCTCACCGAGACGCACGAGCGCGCCCTCGCGCAGCGCCGCGTGCACGTCGTCCCGGCCGCCGACGGCATGTCCGTCCTGACCGCGCATCTGCCCAGCGTCGAGGCCCACGCGATCTTCGACCGGCTGACGCGGATGGCCGCGGCGATGACCGGACGCCGGGCCGTCCCCGACGCGTCCGCCGACGCCACGCCCCCACCCGCCGACGACCGTTCCCTCGACCAGGTGCGTGCCGACGTCCTCTGCGATCTGCTGATCGACGGTCGCTGCGACGGCCACTCCCCCTCGGCGCGGGGAATCCGTCCGACCGTGGTCGTGACCGTTCCGGCGCTGTCCTTGCGGGAAGACGCGCACGGCGCCGGAGAACCGGCGCAGGTCGAGGGCCTCGGTCCGATCCCGATCGAGCGGGCCCGCGAGCTCAGCGGTGGCGCCAGGGGCTGGATGCGCGTGCTGACCCATCCCGAGACCGGCGCCGTGCTGTCCGTCGGGCGCCGCAGGTACGACCCGCCGCCCGAGCTCCGGCGCCTCGTACGGTGGCGGGCCGAGCGCTGCATGGCACCCGGGTGCGTCATGCCGGCCTCACGGTGTGAGATCGACCACACGCTCGCCTGGTCCGAGGGCGGAGCGACCGCGGCGGACAACCTCGCTCCCCTGTGCCCGGGCCACCACAAGGTGAAGCATCATGGCGGTTGGACGGTGGTCCAGGTTCCCGACAGCGGAGGCGTCTTGGAGTGGACCTCGCCGTACGGCCGACGCTACCTCGTGGAGCCGGAGCGTCGAACCCCGGTGTTCCGCCCCGTCGCCGAGCGTGCGGACGACACCGGACCACCACCGTTCTGACCCGCGGCCGCGGGTGGGGGGTGTCGGTGCCGGCGCGCCGTCAGCGGACCGACAGGCGGGCGACGGCGTCGGCCGCCGAGACGAGCGTGCGCTCTCCGGACCGGCGATCCCACAGCTCCACCTCGCCGTCGGCCGCCCCGCGCCCCACGATGACGATCTGCGGAACGCCGACGAGCTCGGCATCACCGAACTTCACACCCGGCGAGACCTTCGGCCGGTCGTCGTAGAGCACGTCGAGTCCCGCACCCTCGAGGTCGGCCGACAGCTTCTCGGCGAGCTCGAAGGCCACGGCATCCCGCCCCGTCGCCACGACCTGCACGTCGAACGGCGCCACGGATGCCGGCCAGATGAGGCCCTTGTCGTCGTTGTTGAGCTCGGCGATGATCGCGAGGATGCGGGTGACGCCGATGCCGTAGGAGCCCATCGTGACGGTCACGAGCTTGCCGTTCTCGTCGAGCACCTTGAGACCGAGCGCGTCCGCATACTTGCGCCCCAGCTGGAAGACGTGGCCGATCTCCATGCCACGGGCGAGCTCGACCGGGCCGGAGCCGTCGGGCGCCGGGTCGCCGGCGCGCACCGTCGCGACCTCGACGTACCCGTCGGCGGCGAAGTCGCGACCGGCGACGAGCGAGTGCACGTGCTTCTGGTCGATGTTCGCGCCGGTGATCCAGCGCGTGCCGTCCACGACGCGGGGGTCGAGGACGTAGCGGATGCCGGTGGCCGACTCCTCGCCCAGGATCGCGCCCTGGGGCGACCACGGTCCGATGTACCCCTTGACCAGCAGCGGGTGCTTCTCGAAGTCCTCGGGCGTGGCGGGCTCGACCTCGGCGGGCGCGAACGCCACCTCGACGCGCTTGTCGTCGACGTCGCGGTCGCCGGGGAGGCCGACGACGACGAGCTCGCGGGTGCCGTCGAGGTGCGTGAGCGCGAGGACGACGTTCTTGAGGGTGTCGGCGGCGGTGTACTCACCGTCGAGCACGGCGTTGGTGTGCGCCACGAGCGTGTCGATCGTGGGCGTGTTCGGGGAGTCGAAGATCACCGGCTCGCCGAACCCGTCGAACGCGATGGGCTCGGGCGCCAGGGTCTCGAACGCCTCCACATTGGCCGCGTAGCCGCCGGCCGAGCGCACGAACGTGTCCTCGCCGATCGCCGTCGGGTGCAGGAACTCCTCGCTGCGCGAGCCGCCCATCGCCCCGGCATCCGCCTGGACGATGACGTACTCCAGGCCCAGGCGCTGGAAGATCCGCTCGTAGGCGTCGCGCTGGGCCATGTAGCTGGTGTCGAGCCCGGCGTCGGTGTAGTCGAAGGAGTAGGCGTCCTTCATCGTGAACTCGCGGCCGCGCAGGAGACCCGCACGCGGGCGGGCCTCGTCGCGGTACTTGTCCTGGATCTGGTAGATCGTCAGCGGCAGGTCTTTGTAGGAGCCGTACAGGTCCTTCACCAGCAGCGTGAACGCCTCTTCGTGGGTGGGGGCGAGCAGGTAGTCGGCGCCCTTGCGGTCCTTGAGTCGGAAGATGCCGTCGCCGTACTCCTCCCAGCGCCCGGTCGCCTCGTAGGGGTCGCGCGGCATGAGCGCCGGAAAGTGGACCTCCTGCGCTCCGGCCGCCGTCATCTCCTCGCGGATGATGGTCTCGATGCGGGCCTTCACGCGCAGGCCCAGCGGCAGCCACGCGAAGATCCCCGGCGCCTGACGGCGGATGTAGCCGGCGCGCACGAGCAGACGGTGGCTCGTGACCTCGGCATCCGAGGGGTCTTCGCGAAGCGTGCGGAGGAAGAAGTTCGACAGACGGGTGACCACGAGCGTCAAGCCTAGTCCGCAGCCACTGGCTATCCCCTCGCACCCTTCATCGCTGCCAGGAGGGCGGCGGCGGCGGCCAGCGGATCTGGTGCGCTGAAGACCCTCACGACGTTCACACCGTCCGACGCGTAGACGTTGCTCAGCGGAGAGCTGGTCTCCGACCGCGTCGCCACTGCGGCGCGAGCACCGTCGACGTTCACCGGCACGACATCACCGACCGGATCCGTCGCGGTCGCGATCCGCTCCCAATCCCAGGCGCCGCCCGGATACAGCATGATCATCATGCTCGATCCCGATGCCGAGTCATCAGAGGGCCGCCAACCGCATTGGAGGCCAAAACCCTGCGCACCGGCAACCCGAGAGTCGACATCGGCGCTTGCCTCGCCACCAAATCCCGTCTGATAGCCGGATGATCCCAGGAGCTGAGCCAACGGAATCTTCGTTGCAAGATCGTCGCACGTCACTTGTGGCCACCACTCGTCGGTTCTCGTCGCCGCAGACGGGGCTCCGGCGCGCGCGAGTGCGTCGAACAGCAACGGCGTCAGCGCGTCGAGCCGTTGACGCACAGCGGCCTCATCGAACTCTCCGTCGACGAACTGGTACACATCGCCCGAAACTGTAGCCAGAAGCCAGGTCTTGTCATCCTCCACGGCTTTTCGGCATCCTGTCGAAAGCCACGGCACCGGCTCACAAAGAGCCGATTCGTACGTGCTCCGGAGACTGCTATCTACGACCGAAGACGGCATTGCCGAGACGCGGAGAGTGGTGCCGTCAGCGAAGCGCCAGTCGCACGTGATCCCCCCAGCCGTTCGCACGTCGACGAAGAAGTAGCTGCGCGCTTCCGCGGTGGCTTCGGACCCCCACGCAGCCGAGAGGGCGACGGTGCTCATCACCGCGGCGCAGTCGTCATCGAAAGCGATGGACGGCGACGATGAAGCAACGGGTGGCATGCTGCCCGATGCCGACGGCGACGGTTCCGGCGTCGGCGCACGCGTCGCCGAGGGCGAGGGCGAGGGCGACATGGTCTCGATCGGCGTGGTCACCCGGTCGGGCTGCCGCAGCGTCGTGAACGCGACCGCCGTGACGACGACGGCAACCAGAGCGGCGGCGGCGACGCCGGCGACGATGCGCGACCGCCGCGCGCGTGCTGCCCGCAGACGACCGACGCCGGTGACCACACTCTCGCGGAGTTCGGCGTGCTCGCGCGGGGTGAGTTCTTCGTTCAGGTCCACGATGCCTCCAGTGCCGCCATCCCGTCCCGCAGTCGGGCCTTCGCGCGAGACAGCCTCGATTTGACGGTGCCGACGGGGATGCCGAGTGCATCCGCCGCCTCACGCTCCGAGTAGCCCTCGAGCACCACGAGGACCACGACGCTGCGCTCCACGCCCGGGAGCTGGGCGAGAGAGGCGAGCACGCCGCTCTCATCCGGCGCCACGGGGGGATCGACGGCCGCCGCCGCGGGCGTCCGTGCCAGCAACGCGCGGTAGCGCCGGCGAGATCGCTCCACGTTCCGGGAGGTGTTGACGACGGTGGTCAACAGCCAGGGCAGCGGAGAGCCGTCGACGAGGCGCACGGCGGCCTTCTTCCGCCACGCCTCGAGGAAGGCGATCGCCACGGCATCCTTGGCGTCCTCCCGATCGGCGAGCAGACGACACGCCTGACGGAAGAGACGGGCCTCGTGGAGATCGAAGAGGTCGCGCATCGCCGTATCGTCACCGGCGCACAGCCTCCGCCATGCGTCCGCATCGTCATTGCTCACACTGTGTAGTGTCCAGCACCGGCCGAAAGGTTCGCGCCCGTCTCCACCTACACTGGGCGCGTGGTCCAGCGTCGCTCCCGGCTCATCGGCAGCTCCATCGGGGGTCAGCTCGCCGCGTCGCTGCAAGCCCTGCGCCGCGCGCTCGATCTCCCGGACGGGTACCCCGCCGATGCGCAGGCCGAGGCGGAGCGTGCCGCCGACACCGTGCCGGTCGCGCCCTCGGCATCCGGGCTGGCCGATCTGCGCGACATCCCCTTCCTCACGATCGATCCCGCCGGCTCCACCGACCTCGACCAGGCGCTGCACCTCGAACGCACCGCGAGCGGGGCGATCCTGCACTACGCGATCGCCGACGTCCCCGCGTTCGTGAGCGCCGGCGGCGCGCTGGATGCCGAGACCCGCCGCCGCGGCCAGACCCTCTACGCTCCCGACGGCCGCATCCCGCTGCATCCGGGGGTGCTCGGCGACGGCGCCGCCTCGCTGCTTCCGGGCCGAGATCGCCGCGCGTTCGTCTGGCGATTCGTCCTCGACGACGGCGCGCGGCCCGTCGAGACGACCCTCACCCGCGCGGTGGTGCGCTCGCGGCGGCAATGGTCGTACGTGGACGCGCAACGCGCGATCGATGCGGGCGACGCGCCGGCCACGCTCCTGGCGCTCCCCTGGTTCGGTGCGGCGCGCGCCGACCGCGAGCGGGAGCGCGGCGGCGCGAGCCTGAACCTGCCCGAGACCCGCGTCGTCTCGCCACCGGCCGGAGAGCCCGGGGAGTACGCCCTCGATCGCAGCGACGGGGTACCGCTCGAGGACTGGAATGCCGATGTGTCGCTGCTGACGGGCATGGCCGCGGCGCAGATCATGATCGACGGTCGCATCGGCATCCTGCGGACCATGCCGCCCGCCGCCGCGGAGGATGTGGCTTCCTTCCGGTCACAGACCGTCGCGCTCGGGATGCCGTGGGCACCGGAGGTGGCGTACGGGGACTATCTCCGCGGTCTCGACCGCTCCCCCGCCGCGCGGGTGGTCCGCGAGTACGCGGCAGCCCTGTTCCGCGGCGCGGGCTACACGACGTTCGACGGCGACGTGCCGACCGAGACGATGCAGGCGGCGATCGGCGCTCCGTACGCCCACACGACCGCGCCGCTGCGGCGCCTCGTCGACCGCTGGTCGCTGGTCATCTGCGACGCGCTCGCGAACGGCCGCGAGGTGCCCGAGTGGGCGCGTTCGTCGCTGGCCGGGCTGCCGGCAGCGATGGCGCGGAGCGCCGCCGTGGCGGGCCGTCTGGACGCGGGGTCGATCGATCGCGTCGAGGCGGCGCTGCTCGCCGGGCACGAGGGAGAGGTGTTCGACGCGCTCGTGCTGAACGTCCGCGGCACGACGGCCCGCGTCCAGATCGATCGGCCCCCGGTCGAGGCGACGGTCACGGGCCTCGACGCCGCCCCCGGGACGAGCGCCGCGCTCCGGCTTCTCGCGGCATCCGTCCCGGACGGGACCATCGCGTTCGCCCCCGCCTGAGACCCGCGGTCATCCGCGCGCCTCTCGACTCCTGCTCCATTCCGCGATGCGATATATTGCATATCGTGTCTCTCTCGCTCACGCCCGTACCGCGCGCCCTCCTGCGCGACGACGTGCACGCCCGCTTGCGCGACGCCATCGTCGACGGCACGCTCGCGCCCGGCGAACAGCTGCGCGACGTCGAGCTGGCCGAACGGCTCGGCGTCAGCCGGACGCCCGTGCGCGAGGCGCTGCTCGAGCTCGCCCGCGCCGGACTCGTGACGGCCACGCCCGGCCGCTCCACCGTCGTCGCCCCCCTCGACCCCCGGGCGATCCGCGATGCTCAGGCCGTCGTCGGCGCTCTCCACGCCCTTGCCGTGCGGACGGCCGTGCCGCTGCTGACGGCGGCGGATCTGTCCGCCATGCGCGACGCCAACGCGGCGTTCACCGCCGCGCAGCGGGCCGGCGACACCGACGCCGCCCTCGCCGCGGACGAGCGCTTCCATCGCGTCGCGCTCGATGCCAGCGGCAACGCGGCCGCCGTCGCGGTCATCGCCCAGTACGAGCCGGTCCTGCGTCGCGTGGAGCGGCTGCGGTTCGCCTCGCACGAAGGCGCAGAGTCGGCCGCTCGGCATGAACGACTCATCGCGTTGTGCGCCGACGGCGACGCCGACGGCGCCGCCCGCCTGGCCGAGCAGACGTGGCAGAGCCTCGGCATCCCGACCACCCGGACCACCCCGATCGAACAGGACCCCGCATGAAGCTGCACGAGTTCCCGCGCCACCCGCTCACGTTCGGCCCCAGCCCGTTGCAGCACCTGGCGCGGCTCAGCGATCACCTCGGCGGTGCGCAGATCTGGGCGAAACGCGAAGACGTGAACAGCGGCCTCGCGTTCGGCGGCAACAAGGTACGCAAGCTCGAGTACATCGTCCCCGACATCCTCGCCTCCGGCGCCGACACGATCGTCTCGATCGGCGGCTACCAGTCCAACCACACCCGACAGGTCGCGGCCGTCGCGGCGCACCTCGGGCTGAAGGCGCGGCTCGTGCAGGAGAAGTGGGTTCCGTGGGACGACCCCACCAACGACAAGGTCGGCAACATCCTGCTCTCGCGCATGATGGGCGCGGACTCGCGCCTCGACGACGCCGGGTTCGACATCGGCATCCGCGATTCCTGGAAGCAGGCCCTCGCCGAGGTCGAGGCGGGCGGCGGAACGCCCTATCCGATCCCGGCCGGCGCGAGCGAGCACCCGCTCGGCGGCCTCGGTTTCGCGAACTGGGCGTTCGAGGTCGCCGAACAGGAGAAGCAGCTCGGGGTGTTCTTCGACACGATCATCGTGTGCACCGTGACCGGCTCCACCCACGCGGGCATGATCGCCGGGTTCGCGGCGCTGGAGGAGGCCACCGGGGTGAAGCGCCGCGTGCTCGGGATCGACGCGTCCGCCACGCTCCAGAAGACCCGGGACCAGGTGGCGCGCATCGCCCGCCACACCGCGGAGCTCATCGAGCTCGGCCGCGACCTCCGCGACGACGAGATCCAGGTGCTGGAGGGCTGGGCGGGCGAGCTGTACGGCATCCCCGTCGACTCGACGATGGAGGCGATGGCCATCGGCGCGCAGCTGGAGGCGATGATCACCGACCCGGTCTACGAGGGGAAGTCTCTCGCGGGACTCATCGATCTCGTCGGCTCGCGCGACATCCCGGCGTCGTCGACCGTGCTCTACGCGCACCTGGGCGGACAGCCGGCGATCAACGCCTATCACTCGCTGTGGGACCCGACGGTCGCTCCCCGGTGACGCGGGCGAGCGGCCCGACGCCCTCGCGCCGCTCGAAGACGAGGTGGGTCTCGGTCGTGCGCACCGACTCGTGCACGGTGATGTGCTGCAGCACGATGTCACGCAGCGCCGCGGCATCCTCGACCGCGACGTGCACGAGGAAGTCGTCCTCGCCCGCGACGTGGAACGCCTCGATCACTCCGGGGGTCGCGACGATCGCATCGAAGAGCCGGCCGACGCCCTCGCGGGTGTGACGGCCGAGCCGGACGCGGATGACCGCCTGCAGCGGCAGACCGAGGGATGCCGGGTCGACGAGCACCCGCACGCCGGTGAGCACGCCGCGCGAACGCAGCGTCCGCACGCGGTACGCGCACGTCGACTCGGCGATGCCGAGATCATCGGCGAGCGCCTTGTTGGAGCGCCCGGGAGCGCGCACGATCGCCGCGAGCACACGGAGGTCGAGCTCATCCAGAGCGGATGCGGCGCCTTGTGATTCCGGCAAGGGCGGCTCCTCACGGTGGGGCGGGATTGATGACAGCGGCACAATTCGATCACCCGATTGCTCTTTCCGCAATCACGCAGGCGGTCTGCCGCTCTTTCCTTCATACTCGCGGGCATGACGCACCCCGACACACTCGCCGTCCACGCCGGTCGTGACGACTTCGCCGCCCTCGGCGTGCACACTACGCCGCTGGACCTGTCATCCACGTACCCCCTGCCGGACGTCGAGCGCGGCGGAGACTCCTACGAGGCGCTGGCCACCGGGGGCACGCCCATCGACGGGGGCAGCCACGTGTACGCGCGGCTGTGGAACCCCACCGTGGCGCGCTTCGAGGAAGCCCTCGCGGCACTCGAGCACGCCGAGGCCGCTGTCGCGTTCGCGTCCGGGATGGCCGCACTCACCGCCGCCGTCCTCTCGCACACGGTGTCCGTCGGTCGCCGGCACGTCGTGGCGGTGCGACCGCTGTACGGCGGCAGCGACCATCTGCTGGCGACGGGCCTGCTCGGCACCGACGTGACCTTCTGCTCCGCGGACGAGGTCGGAGCGTCGCTGCGACCGGACACCGGTCTGGTGATCGTCGAGACGCCCGCGAACCCCACGCTGGACCTCGTCGACATCGCCGGCGTGGTCGCGCAGGCGGACGGCGTGCCGGTGCTCGTGGACAACACCTTCGCCACCCCGGTGCTGCAGCAGCCGCTCCACCACGGCGCGGCGATGTCGCTGCACAGCGCGACGAAGTACCTCGGCGGCCACGGCGACGTCGTCGGCGGGGTCATCGCCTGCGGCCCGGAGTCCGCGGCAGCCCTGCGGCGCGTGCGCGCCATCACCGGCGGCATCCTCCATCCGCTCGGCGCGTATCTCCTCCACCGCGGGCTGCCGACGCTGCCGCTGCGCATGCGGGCCCAGCAGGCGTCGGCGGCGCACATCGCTCGGCATCTGCAGGAGGACGATGCGGTCGTCGACGTCTTCTACCCCGGACTGCACGGTGATCCGCAGGGACTCCTGACGCGCCAGCAGCACGGCGGCGGCGCGATGCTCGCTCTGCGCCTGCGGGACGGCTACGACGCGGCGGCACAGGTCGCGGCATCCCTGCGCCTGTTCACCCACGCGGTGTCCTTGGGCGGCGTCGACTCGCTCGTCCAGCATCCCGCGGCGCTCACGCACCGCCCCGTCGCGCCCGAGGCGCGTCCCGCCGCCGACATCCTGCGACTGTCGATCGGACTCGAGCACGTCGACGACCTGATCGCCGATCTGTCACGGGCCCTGGCGCGGACGCGCGAGGGTCGGCGGGCGATGAGCGTCGCGCGGGTGAGCGTCGCGCGCTGACGCCGCCCGCCGGCCGCGCTCAGCCCTGGCTCAGTGCGGCGATCACGGACGCCGTCGCGTCGGCGGTGCGGGGCGCCTCCGCGACCTGGATGAGGTTGATCCCGTCGGTGGCGGCCACGAACGAACTCTCCGGACGAATGGCGCCGGTGCCCTCGATCGCCTGCTGCGCACCTGCGACGACGACGGGCGTCACCGGTGTCCGCGACGACAGGTCGTTCTCGAGTTGCTCCCACTCATCCGCGGCGCCGGGATAGGCGGTGATGACGATCGCCGTCATCCCCTCTGCGGACGACGAGTACCACTTGCAGTCGATCATCGTCCCGCGCGCGATCGCCAGCTCCGACGCGATGTCGGTGGCGAATCCCGACGGATACCCGGACTCGAAATCGGCTGAGTCGAGAATGCCCGCGAGATCGAGTCGGCTCCCCAGGTCCTCACAGGTGGGCGCCGCCCACCATCCCGCGCTCGGGGTCGCAGCTCGCGGAGCGGGCGATGCCGCCAGGGACTCCTGGAAGAGCGGGGCGAGCTTTCCGGCGTCCTCGCTCAATTGAGCCTTTGACGCCGACCCCTCGACGCCCACTTCGCCGTCGATCGTGACCAGGAGCCAGGTCGTGTCGTTGCGGACCGCGATCCGGCACCCCCAACCGTCGTAGAGGTATCCCTCGCAGACCACGCTGCCGTAGCGGGACTGGGTGGTTTCCGGGACGACATCGACGGGAGCGGCAAAGCTGCGCACGGCCGAACCGCTCCCCGTCCGCCAGACGCATTCCAGGCCCCCGAGCGTACGCACGCCGGTCGAGGTCTCCTCGGAAGCCTGCCCGAGCTCTCTGCCCAGAATCGAGGAGAGCCGCGCCGCGTCCACGACGGAGGCGCAGTCGCCTCCGAAAGCGGGGCGCGCGGTCGTGTCGATCGCCGAGCTGGGGGTGGGGCTCTCGGGCGCGGAGGCCGCAGCCTCGCTGGTCGAAGGGGAGCTCGCGACAGAGCCGCCGGACGCACAAGCCGGCAGCGACACGACGGTCGCCGCCAGCGCGATCAGAAGTGCCGCGCGCCGGACGGCGTCCTTGGTAAGCGTAGGAAGGGGGGCCATGAACCCATCGTGGCACGCGCACGATTCGTCGCTCGAACGGAGCCCGCAACGATCTGGTCACGCCCATGCCGATGGCGGCATATGGTGCGCCGCCGAGGAAGAGGGACCGCCGTCAGACCGTGACGACCTGCGCCGTTCCGAGCGGGGCGTCGGGGCCCATCTCGTCGGCGATGCGGTTGGCCTCTTCGATCAGGGTGGCCACGATCTCGGCCTCCGGGACGGTCTTGATGACCTCGCCCTTGACGAAGATCTGTCCCTTGCCGTTGCCGGACGCGACGCCGAGGTCGGCATCGCGCGCCTCACCGGGGCCGTTGACGACGCAGCCCATGACGGCGACGCGCAGCGGCACGGTCATGTCCTTGAGGCCTTCGGTGACGTCGTTGGCGAGGGTGTAGACGTCGACCTGCGCCCGCCCGCACGACGGGCACGAGACGATCTCGAGCTTGCGCTCGCGGAGGTTCAGCGACTGCAGGATCTGGTGACCCACCTTGACCTCTTCGGCCGGCGGCGCCGACAGCGAGACGCGGATCGTGTCGCCGATGCCCTCGCCGAGCAGGATGCCGAAGGCGGTCGCGCTCTTGATCGTGCCCTGGAACGCGGGACCGGCCTCGGTCACACCGAGGTGCAGGGGCCAGTCGCCCCGCTCGGCGAGCATGCGGTAGGCCTTCACCATGACGATCGGGTCGTTGTGCTTGACCGAGATCTTGAAGTCGTGGAAGTCGTGCTCCTCGAACAGCGAGGCCTCCCAGACGGCGCTCTCCACGAGCGCCTCCGGAGTCGCCTTGCCGTACTTCTCCAGCAGCCGCTTGTCGAGCGAGCCGGCGTTCACGCCGATGCGCAGCGACACACCGGCATCCTTCGCCGCCTTCGCGATCGCGCCGACCTGGTCGTCGAACTTGCGGATGTTGCCCGGGTTCACACGCACCGCGCCGCAGCCCGCGTCGATGGCCTGGAAGACGTACTTGGGCTGGAAGTGGATGTCGGCGATCACGGGGATCTGACTCTTCTTCGCGATGATGTGCAGCACATCCGCGTCATCCTGGCTCGGAACGGCGACGCGCACGATCTCGCAGCCGGATGCCGTGAGCTCCGCGATCTGCTGGAGCGTGGCGTTGATGTTGGTCGTGGGCGTCGTGCACATCGACTGCACGCTCACGGGCGCGTCGCCACCGACGAGCACCTTCCCGACCTTGATCTGACGGCTCTTGCGGCGCGGGGCGAGGACGTCCGGCACACGCGGCATCCCGATGTTCACTGCTGGCACTGCACCAGCCTACGCCGCACGGGCCGCGCGGGGGCTGCGCGGCTGACGTCAGGGGGATGTCGCGAACTCGTCGAAGACGCGCAGAAGGAGCGTCGTCGGATCTCCGGTGCCGCTGTCGCCGATGCTGACCCTGGCGAGGTTCACGCCGTCGGCGGCGAGCGCGGTCTTCCCGGTCACCGCCGCGGACAGTCCGCCCGCGAGGCTCGAGCGCTCCCCGGCGGCCAACGCCGCGTCCGCCGCCCATGCCCCGCCAGGCGAGAGTTGAAGGGTCGTCAGCCCGTAGCTCGCATCAACGGAGGAGGAATCGGTGAAGTCGGGGTACCACATGCAGGTGAGCGAGACATCGGCGCTCTCGAGCAGACGCCACGTCCACCCCAGGCTGGGGTCGCCCTCCCACCAACCGGTGATGTACGCCGTCCCGAGGAAGTCGGCGAGCCCGAGGCGCTGGCCCAGATCGTCGCAGGAGATCTCGGTGCTCCACCATCCCGCCGTACGCACCAGCGGAACGGGCCGAACCGCCCCCGCCGCATTCGCCGTGACCGCGTCGAGCACGGACCGCAGCAGCGCGGCGGGGGTGTCGACGCCCTCTGCCGCCGCCTGGACGGTCTGCACAACGAGCCAGACGCCGTCCACGTCAGCGCCCAGCGTGCACGACATCGCGTCATAGATCTGAACGCACGTCCCCGCCTCAGCCTCGGCTCGCAGATCCAGAGGGATCTCCGACGTCGGGAACGCGAGCACGGACACGGTCGCGATGTCGGCGCTCAGTGACTGCCAGTCCACTCCGCGCCACGTGCATTCGACACCGCCCAGCGTCCCGATGCCGACATCTCGCCCCGGATCGGCGTCGACACGCGTGGACTCCGCGTCGAACAGCGACGTGCGCTGCTCCTCACGCAGGACGGCGTCGCAGTCGCCCCCGAAGGCGATCGTGTGCTCTGCAGGCGGCGTCGCCGTCGGCGTGGAGGTCGCCGAGGCGACGGGCGACGCGGACTCGACGGGTGCCGCAGCGCCCCGTGCACAGCCCGCCAGCACCAGGACACATGCCGCTGCGGCTATGACGACGGGGACCGATCGGGGGGCGGAGGCGCTCATCCCTTCACCCTGATGCACGGCGCTGCAGAGGCGCATCGGCGGCGGCCGTTCGTTTCGAGATCGTGATCACGCACCCGCGGCCGATACCCGCCGCGCCGACGCGCACGTGTCGTTCTGATATCGTGACCGCATGTTCGCGAACACCTCCTGGTGGCCCACCCGCTGAGGCGGTGTGCTCGCGACCCACGACCACAGACCGCCCTCGAGGCGGTCTTTTCGTTCCCGGACGAACCCAGCCCGCCCGACCTGAAGAAAGGCCCGGCGATGACCCCGAGCCCCGCCCTCCTGGAGTCCGTGCTGCGCGCGGATCGCCCCTTCGCCCTGATCGCGCGGGATCCCGACACCGTCGAGCTGCTCGTCGGCGATGTCGTCGACGTCGCCCTGCTCGCCGACATCCCGCTGACGGATGCGACCGGCGCCCCGCGAGAGGTGCTGGCGCTGGTGCCGTACCGGCAGGTCGTCGAGCGCGGCTTCGCATGCCACGACGACGGCGCGCCGTTGCGCTGCCTCGTCGTCGAGGAGCACACCACGCTCGCCCGCGCCGACGTGCTGGCGGCGCTACCGACCGCGACGGTGCCGCTGGCCGACGCCGGGTTCGACATCTCCGACGACGAGTACGCCGCGATCGTGCGCACCGTCATCGCCGATGAGATCGGTCGCGGCGAGGGCGCGAACTTCGTCATCCGGCGCGACTTCACGGCATCCGTCGACACCGATGCCCTCACCGCCGGCCTGACCTGGTTCCGCGCGCTGCTCGAACACGAGCGCGGAGCCTACTGGACCTTCCTCGTCTCCACCCCCGGCCACCTCGCGGTCGGGGCGAGCCCGGAAGCGCACGTGAGCGCGCAGGCCGGGGCTCCCGCCGGGCCCGGCCACAGCACGGTGACGATGAACCCGATCTCCGGCACGTTCCGCCACCCGGCCGGCGGGGCCACGGCAGAGACCCTGACGGAGTTCCTCTCGTCCACCAAGGAGACCGAAGAGCTCTTCATGGTGGTCGACGAGGAGCTCAAGATGATGAGCGCCGTCTGCAGCGACGGGGGCCGCATCACCGGCCCGCATCTCAAGGAGATGTCGCGGTTGACGCACACCGAGTACATGCTGCGCGGGACTAGCACGATGGATCCGCGGGACATCCTGCGCGAGACGATGTTCGCCCCGACGGTCACCGGATCGCCCATGCAGAACGCGTGCACCGTCATCCAGCGGCACGAACGCGCTCCGCGCGGCTACTACTCGGGCGTCGCCGCGCTGTTCACGCCCACACCCGGCGGCGGACACGACCTCGACGCGCCGATCCTCATCCGCACGGCGTATCTCGTCGACGGCACGCTGCGGGTGCCGGTCGGCGCGACGCTCGTGCGTCACTCCGACCCCGACGGCGAGGTCGGTGAGACCCATGGAAAGGCGGCGGGCGTGCTGGGCGCCATCGGCGCGGTCGCCCGCGACGTCGTCGCGGAGGCGAGCGCGCTCGACGAGGACGCGCCCGCCGCCCGGCATCCCCGCCTCGCCGACGTGCCCGAGATCGCCGCACTGCTGGCCGCGCGCAACGAACGCCTCGCATCGTTCTGGCTCGAGCCGCAAGCCGGGGAGATCGCGGGACCGTACTCCGGGCGCACCGCGGTCGTCGTCGACGCCGAAGACCGTTTCACGACGATGCTCGCGCACCAGCTGCGCCACCTCGGCTTCGCGGTCTCGATCCTCCCGTGGAACGACGCGGATGCCGCGACCCTCGCGGCCGCCGACCTGGTGGTCGCCGGGCCCGGGCCCGGCGACCCGCGTGACGACGCCAACGCACGGATCCGGACGATGCGCGCCGTCGTGGCCGACCGGCTGGAGAGCGGCCGGCCGCTGCTGGCCGTCTGCCTGAGCCACCAGATCCTCGCCGATCGGCTCGGCATCTCCCTGGCCCCGTTGGACGCGCCGCATCAGGGCCTGCAGAAGACGGTCGACGTCTTCGGGGTGCCGGCATCCATCGGCTTCTACAACACCTTCACGGCGCGTGTCGAGCCGGGCACCGACGAGATCGGCCGGACGCGGATCTCGGCCGACCCGGCATCCGGCGACGTCTACGCGCTCCGCGGGCCGGGCTACGCCTCGGTGCAGGGCCACCTCGAGTCGATCCTGTCGCGCGACGGGCTGCGGACCCTCGAGAGCCTCATCGCCGACGCGCTGTCCTGAACCGGGGCGCGAGGGCGCTCAGCCGAAGATCTTCATCGGGTTGACGATGTCGGCCAGGATGAGGATGCCGCCCATCACGATGAGCGCGATGACGACGACGAAGGTGACCGGCACGAGCCGTGTCGCGTCGACGGGAGCGGGCGGCGGCCGCCGCCACAGCTTCGCCCAGGCCCGCTTGAGTCCGTCCCAGAGCGCGACGACGACGTGCCCGCCGTCCAACGGGAGCAACGGGATGAGGTTGAAGACGAACAGCGCGAGGTTGAGCGATCCGAGCAGACCGAGGATCGTGGCCACCCGGTCGAGGACGGGCGCGTCGATGGCCGCCGCCTCTCCGGCGAGCCGGCCCACGCCGACGACCGAGAGCGGGCCGTTGGGATCGCGCGGCGCTCCCGTGACCAGGTCGGACGCCGTCTGGTAGACCCGGACCGGGAGCTGCCACATGATGCCGGCGACCTGGCCGGCCTGCTGCAGCGCGGCGGCGGGCCCGTCCCACAGCGGCTGGCGCACATAGGCGGTCGCGGCCGTCATCCCGACGAAGCCGACCTCCGCGGTCACCGCCGTGCCGTCCGGACCCGCGATCTGGCGCTGCGCGAGCATCGGCGTCACGCGCAGGGTCTGCTCGACGCCGTCGCGACGGACGACGACGTCGATCGTGCGGTTCGGGGCGGCCTGGATGATCGCCGACGCCTCCTCGAAGGTGGCGACGGGGGTCCCGTCGACCGACACGAGCTCGTCGCCGGGGCGAAGGCCCGCCGCCGCGGCCGGCGACTGCGGGTCGTCCGCGGTGCAGGCGGTCTGGGTGGAGCCGGCAGGCAGGACGCATTCGTTGACGGCGGCGACCGTCGTGGTGGCCGTCTGCACCCCGATCCCGCTGAACACGATGGCGAACAGCAGCATCGCGAGCAGCAGGTTCATGACGGGGCCGCCCAGCATGATGACGACCCGCTTCCACACGGGCAGCGCGTGGAACGTGCCCGTGCTGTCGTCTCCGGCGATCGTCTCGTCATTGGCGGCGCGGGCGTCCTGCACCATCGTGGCGAAGAACCCGCCCCCTGCCTTGCCCGCGGCACCGCCCACCGCGGCGCGGGCACGCGACCGCGGGTACATCCCCGCCATCGAGATGTAGCCGCCCAACGGCACGGCCTTCACGCCGTACTCGGTCTCACCGAAGCGACGCGACCACAGCGTCGGTCCGAAGCCCACCATGTACTGCCCGACGCGGACGCCGAAGCGCTTCGCGGGCACGAGATGACCGATCTCGTGCAGGGCGATGGATGCGGCGAGTCCCACGACAAGCAGCAGGACGCCGACGATGAAGGCGATGACGGTCACGAGCGAACAGGCTACCCGCCACCGCTTTGAGTTTGCTCAGTCCGCGCCCCGGCCCCCGGTAGGCTCGACGTGTGCCCGAACACCCGATGACCCGCCGGCTGCGGGCCCTGCGCGGGACGGCGGCGGCGGCGATCGCGACGACCCTCGCCTCGACCGGGCACACGTTCGGCGGCGGGGCCGCGCCGTCGCTGTGGCTGCTGGTCGCCGTGACCGTCCTGGCGGCGCCGCTCGCGGTCGCGATGGTCGGACGACGGCGCAGCCTTCCACGGCTGGCGGCCGCCATCGCGACGGCCCAGATCGCCCTGCACACGGCGTTCGCCGTCGTCGGCGGCGCCGCACCGGTCACCCCCGCCGGGCACGAGCACGTGATGCCGGGCGTCGCGATCGGGGTCGCGACGACCCACGCCGGCGGGCATCTGACGGCCGCCATGCTGATCGGCCACCTGGTGGCCGCCCTCGTGACGATCGCGCTCGTCGCCTACGGCGAACGACTGCTCGCGATGATCGCGCGCGGCGTCCGTCGCCTCCTCGCCCGGGCCGCCGTGACGGCGCCCGGACCGCGTCCCCGCGCGCACGCCGCCCCGACCGACCGGCGCATCGCCCTCCCGCTCTTCCTGCTGTCCGCTCTTCGTCGACGGGGGCCGCCGGCGTTCGCACGCTGAGCACCGCCGCACACGCGGCACCCGCGGCGCACGCGCCGCCCCGTCACCGCGGCATCCCGCCGCACCACGTACAGAAAGAGCACCCTGATGACCGTCACCACCCGTTCGCGCCGTCGCACCCGCCTCGCCGCCGGCCTCATCGCCGGCGCAGCCCTCGTCCTCGCCGCCCCGCTGGCCGCGTCCGCGCATGTCCACGTGACCCCCGACGAATCGTCGGCCGGCACGACCACCCGCCTCGCGTTCTCCTTCAGCCACGGCTGCGAGGACTCCCCGACCACCGCCGTGAAGATCACGGTGCCGCAGGGCATCGACGGGGTGAAGCCCGTGCTGGACGGCGCCTGGACGATCTCCCGTGAGCTGAACACCGACGGCATCCCCACGAGCGTCACGTTCACGGCCGTGACCCCCGTCGAGTCGGGCGTCGCGGCATCCGTCGCCCTCGACGTGATCTTCTCCTCCAGCGCCGCGAACACGTCGGTCGCCTTCCCCGTCCTGCAGACCTGCGCGACGGGATCGACCGACTGGTCGGAGGTGGCCGCCGAGGGACAGACCGAGGACGACCTGGCCGCCCCGGCACCGGTCGTCGCGGTCGGCGCCGTCTCCGCGGACGGCGGAGAGCACGGCCATGACGCCTCGACGGCCGAGGAGCACGCCGACGCCGACACGCACGCGTCGACGGATGCCGCGGCACCGGCAGACGCCGATCCCGTCGCGCGCTGGCTGAGCGGAGGGGCCCTGGTCGCGGCGCTCGCGGCGCTCGCGGTGGCCCTCTTCCGACGCCGCGCCTGACCCCCGGTCGGCGCGACCTCTCACCCGCGGCCGGGCGGCGGACTCGACCCCGTCGCCCGGCCGCTCTCAACGAGCCGCGATAGAGGGCACATAGTTTTCACATAACTCCATGCGCGAGCATGGGGGAATCATGACACCCGACATCGAGAGCACCCTGCCCCCGACGCTTCGCCCCGATCAGCCGCCGCAGAGGAGACTGATCGACCTCGTCGATCGCTTCGGCGGAGAGCTGCGCGCCGGAGACGGCGACACCGTGTTGCGCGGGATCACGCTGTCCACCAACGATCTGCGCCCCGGTGAGGCGTTCGTCGCCCTGCCCGGCACCCATCAGCACGGTGCCGAGTTCACGAGCGCGGCGGCCTCCCTCGACGCGGCGGCGATCATCACCGACGAGGAGGGTGCGCGCCTCGTCCGCGATGCGGCGCTGTCTCCCACGCTCCCGGTGGCCGTCTTCCCCGATCCCCGCGGCACCCTCGGCGCCATGTCGGCATGGGTCTACGGCACCGACCGCGACCTGCCGACCCTCCTCGCCGTCACCGGCACGAACGGCAAGACCAGCGTCTCGCACCTGCTGAAAGCGATCCTCGAGCAGATGGGGGTGGTCGCCGGACTGTCGTCCACCGCCGAGCGCCACATCGGCCCCGAGGTGATCACGTCGCGCCTGACCACGCCCGAGGCCAGCGAGTTCCACGCCCTCCTCGCCCTCATGCGCGAGCGCGGCGTCGAGGCCGTGGCCGACGAGGTCAGCGCTCAGGCCCTCGACCGCCACCGTGTGGACGGCATCGTCTTCGACGTCGCGGGCTTCACCAACCTGACCCACGACCACCTGGACGACTTCGGCGACATGGAGACCTACTTCCAGGCCAAGCTCCCCCTCTTCACCCCGGAGCGCAGCCGGAGGGCGGTCGTCAGCCTCGACTCGGAGTACGGGCCGCAGCTGGTCGCCGCCGCGACGGTGCCGACGACGACCATCACGACGCCCGCGATCGCGGCCGTGCCGGCATCCGCCGATTGGACCGTGGAGATCTCCGCGGAACGCCAGAACGGCACGACCTTCTCGCTGCGGGGTCCCGGCGGGCAGGCGCTGGAGACGACCGTGCCGGTGATCGGGCGGCACATGGCGTCCAACGCGGGGCTCGCGATCGTGATGCTCGTCGAGGCCGGGTACGAATGGTCGCGGATCCACGCCGCGCTCGACGGTCGCCGCATCGAGGCCGCCGTCCCCGGACGCACGCAGCGCGTCTCCGGGGATGCCGGGCCGGCGGTCTACGTCGACTTCGGGCACTCCCCGGACGCCTTCGACAAGACGCTAGCCGCGGTCCGGAGGGTCACCCCCGGGCGGGTGCTGATGCTGTTCGGCGCCGACGGCGACCGCGACACGACCAAGCGCTTCGACATGGGCCGCACGGCGGCGCTGGGCAGCGACATCCTCATCATCACGGATCACCATCCGCGTCACGAGGATCCCGACCAGATCCGCGCGGCGCTGCTGACGGGGGCCCGTGCGGCGATGTCCCGCGCCGAGATCCTGGAGATCTCCCCGCCCGAGCGCGCGATCGTCGAGGCCGTGAGCCGGGTCGGCGACGGCGACGCGATCCTCTGGGCGGGGCCCGGCCACCAGGACTACCGCGACATCCGCGGCGTCCGCACGCCCTACTCGGCGCGCGAGCTCGCCCGCCGAGCGCTCGACGCGGCGGGCTGGCCCGCCCCCGCACCGACGTGGACGGTGCCCTACCCCGCCGACTCCATCACACCATCGGATCCGACGCGGCCGTTCTGAGCTCCGCTCGGGCTCTCTCGCGAGGCGCTTCCCCTTTGTGGCCTGACCACATTGCGGGCGGCGCCTCGCGCGCTTCTCCTGTCGACTTCCTCCACAGTCCCATTGTGGTCTGACCACAGGTCGTATGCTGGGGTCACGACCCGCCCACGGATGGGTGGACGGGCCGCTCCCACGAGGATCTGAGGAAGCGAATCATGACCACCGTCACCCCCTCCGCACAGGACACGCAGCCCGCCGCCTGGAACGGTTTCACCGCCGGCCCCTGGCAGGATGCGATCGACGTGCGCGACTTCATCCAGCGCAACTACACGCCCTACCTCGGGGACGCCTCGTTCCTGACGGGAGCGACGGCGCGCACCACCCGGGTCTGGGACACGCTGTCGGCGATGTTCCCCATCGAGCGTGAGAAGGGCATCTACGACGTCGACGCGCACACGCCCGCCGGCATCACGGCCCACGGTCCCGGCTACATCGCGAAGGACGACGAGGTCATCGTCGGCCTGCAGACCGACGCGCCGCTCAAGCGCGCCATCATGCCCAACGGCGGATGGCGCATGGTCGAGGGCGCGCTGAACACGTACGGGTACGAGGTCGACGAGACGCTGAAGGAGATCTTCACGACGTACCGCAAGACGCACAACGAGGCGGTCTTCGACGCCTACTCCCCCAACGTCCGCGCCGCCCGCAGCTCGCACGTGATCACCGGACTGCCCGACGCGTACGGCCGCGGACGCATCATCGGCGACTACCGCCGCGTCGCGCTCTACGGCGTGGACCAGCTCATCGCCGCGAAGCAGGTCGACAAGCTCGGGCTCGACACGACGCCGTTCAGCGAGGAGGTCGTCCGCATGCGCGAGGAGCACGCGGAGCAGATCCGCGCGCTCGGCGAGCTGAAGCAGATGGCCGCGTCGTACGGCTACGACATCTCCGGTCCGGCGACGACGGCCCGCGAGGCCGTGCAGTGGCTGTACTTCGGCTACCTCGCGGCCGTGAAGGAGCAGAACGGCGCCGCGATGTCGCTCGGGCGCACCTCGACGTTCCTCGACGTGTTCATCGAGCGCGATCTCGAAGCCGGGCTCATCACCGAGTCCGAGGCCCAGGAGATCATCGACGACTTCGTCATCAAGCTGCGCATCGTCCGCTTCCTGCGCACCCCCGAGTACGACAGCCTCTTCTCGGGCGACCCGACGTGGGTCACCGAGACCATCGGCGGCATGGGCGAGGACGGCCGCCCGCTCGTCACGAAGAACTCCTTCCGCTTCCTCCAGACGCTCTACAACCTGGGCCCGGCCCCCGAGCCCAACATGACCGTGTTCTGGAGCCCCGAGCTGCCGCAGGGGTTCAAGGACTACTGCGCCCGCGTGTCGATCGACACCTCGGCCGTGCAGTACGAGTCCGACGAGATCATCCGCCCGGCGTGGGGGGATGACGCGGCCATCGCGTGCTGCGTGAGCCCCATGCGCGTCGGCAAGCAGATGCAGTTCTTCGGCGCTCGCGTGAACCTCGCCAAGACGCTCCTGTACGCGATCAACGGCGGACGCGACGAGGTGACCGGCAAGCAGGTCTCGCCGGTCACGGCGCCCGTCGGCGACGGCCCCCTCGACTTCGACGACGTCATGGAACGCTTCGACAAGACGATGGACTGGCTGGCCGAGACGTACGTGGAGGCCCTCAACTGCATCCACTGGTCGCACGACAAGTACGCGTACGAGCGGATCGAGATGGCCCTGCACGACAAGGACGTGCTGCGCACGATGGCCTGCGGCATCGCCGGACTCTCGGTCGCGGCGGACTCGCTGGCGGCGATCAAGTACGCCACGGTGACCCCCGTCCGCGACGAGCGCGGCATCGTCGTCGACTACCTCACCGAGGGTGACTTCCCGAGCTACGGCAACGACGACGACCGGGCCGACCAGATCGCCGTCGGCCTCGTGGAGAGCTTCATGTCGAAGATCCGCCGTCACCCGATGTACCGGGGCGCCCTGCCCACGCAGTCGGTGCTCACGATCACCTCGAACGTCGTCTACGGCAAGGCGACGGGCAACACGCCCGACGGTCGCCGCGCCGGCGAGCCGTTCGCCCCGGGCGCCAACCCGATGAACGGTCGCGACACGCACGGCATGCTGGCGTCGGCACTGTCGGTCGCCAAGATCCCCTACGCGCAGGCTCAGGACGGCATCTCGCTGACCAACACGGTCGTGCCGAGCGGGCTGGGACGCACGACGGACGAGCAGGTGCGCAACCTGGCGGGCCTCCTCGACGCCTACGTCGGCTCGCACGGCTACCACATGAACGTCAACGTGCTGAACCGCGAGACGCTCGAGGACGCCATGGAGCACCCGGAGAACTACCCGCAGCTGACCATCCGGGTCTCCGGCTACGCCGTCAACTTCGTGCGCCTCACCCGTGAGCAGCAGTTGGACGTCCTGTCGCGGACCTTCCACGGCTCGATGTGACCCCCGAGAGAAGCTGAGGACCATGGCCAGGGCGATGCTCCGCCACCCGTGCAACACGGTACCGGCTTCCCTCCCCGACGACGCGGTGCGCCTGGAGGTCCCCCTCCAGGCGCCCGCCCATCGGCGCACGGGCGCCGGCGTCGACGGACTCGAGGTCTCCGACGTCGACCGTCACGAACGCCTCACGGCGATGCGCGAGGGCCGCCTCGGCTCCGTGCACTCGTGGGAGCTGGTCACGGCGGTCGACGGACCAGGGACGAGACTGACCACGTTCCTCAGCGGATGCCCGCTGCAGTGCCTGTACTGCCACAACCCCGACACGCTCGCGATGAAGGACGGCCAGCCCGTCACGAGCGATGAGCTGCTGGCCCGCATCTCCCGGTACACCGCGGTCTTCCGCGCCACCGGCGGCGGCATCACCCTCTCCGGCGGAGAGGTGCTCATGCAGCCCGCCTTCGCCGCACGGATCCTCCGTGGCGCGAAGGAGCGCGGCATCCACACGGCGATCGACACCTCCGGCTACCTCGGCGCGGCGGCGTCGGACGCGATGCTGGACGACGTCGATCTCGTCCTGCTCGACGTGAAGAGCGGCGACCCGCAGGCCTACCGGGAGATCACCGGTCGCGATCTCGAACCGACCCTCGCCTTCGGTCGGCGCCTGGCCACCCGCGCCGAGGGCCCCGAGATCTGGATCCGGTACGTCCTCGTGCCGGGCCTGACGGACGACGTCGAGGGCATCGAGGCGGTCGCGGCCTACGCGGCATCCCTCAACGAGATCCGACCCGGCGCCGTGACGCGCGTCGAAGTGCTGCCGTTCCACCAGATGGGCCGCGACAAGTGGGACGCCCTCGGCCGCGAGTACCGTCTCGCCGACACCGAGCCGCCCTCCGTCGCCCTCGTGGAACGGGTGCGCGCGCAGTTCCGCGCGCACGGCCTGGTGACCTACTGACGTCGGCTCCTCTCGCGAACGCGGACCGCTGCTTCCCCTCCGCGGCCGCGCGGCCGGGTCATCGACGACCGGGCCCCGGACCGGACCGCTCTCCCCCATCCCCTGTGGGCGGTCCGGTCCTCTTCTCCGCCCGGGCGCACGGCCGGGGCGGCGACCTCACGCGGAGGCGATGATCCGGTCGGCGCTCCTGCGCGCCCACGCCTCCGCCTCCGTCAGGGCGTCGCGCGACAGCATCGACGGCGCCTCGTGCGCCTCCACGGTCCGTCGCACGGTGTCGAGGATGCCGGGAAACGAGAGCCGCCCCTCGTGGAACGCGTCGACGGCCTGCTCGTTGGCCGCGTTGAACACGGCCGGATACGTCGCACCGGCGCGGCCGACGCTCTTGGCGAGCGCGACGGCGGGGAACGCGTCCTCGTCGAGCGGTTCGAACGTCCACGAGCCGGCACGCGTCCAGTCCAGCGGCACGCCGACGCCGCCGACCCGGTGCGGCCAGTCCAGGCCGAGCGAGATCGGCAGGCGCATGTCGGGCGGAGACGCCTGCGCGATCGTCGATCCGTCCACGAACTCGACCATCGAGTGGACGATCGACTGCGGATGCACGACGACGTCGATGGCGTCGTAGTCGATGCCGAACAGCAGGTGCGCCTCGATGACCTCCAGGCCCTTGTTGACCAGCGTCGCGGAGTTCGTCGTCACGACGCGGCCCATGTCCCAGGTGGGATGCGCCAGCGCCTGCGCCGGGGTGACGTCGGCGAGGTCGGCGCGGCTGCGACCGCGGAACGGACCACCCGAGGCGGTCAGCACGAGCCGGCGCACCTCGTCCGCCGCGCCGGCGCGCAACGCCTGCGCGATCGCCGAGTGCTCCGAGTCGACCGGGACGATCTGCCCGGGAGCCGCCCGCGCGGTGACGAGCTCGCCGCCGACGATGAGGGACTCCTTGTTGGCGAGCGCGAGCGTGCGCCCGCACTCCAGCGCCGCGAGAGTGGGACCCAGCCCGACGGATCCGGTGATGCCGTTGAGCACGACATCGGCATCCACCTCGCGGACGAGCTGCTCGGCCTCGACCGCGCCGAGCGCGGTGTGCTCCACACCGAACTCCGCCGCCTGCGCGGCGAGCGCGTCGGCGCTGCTGCCGGCCGCGAGCCCGACGACCTCGAACCTGTCGCGGCGTCCGCGGATCACGTCCAGCGCCTGCGTGCCGATCGAGCCGGTGGAGCCGAGAATCAGGATGCGGCGCATCCCGTCAGCCTACCGGCGACCGATCGGGGCTACTGGTTCTGCGAGGTCTGCGCGCCGAGGATGTCGACGACGAACACGAGCGTCTCGCCCTTCAGGTCGGTCGTGTTGATCTCGCCCTCGCCGTACCCGTCGGCGGGGGTCATCACGACCAGCACCTGCGAGCCGACGGTCTGACCCTCGAGCGCCTTGCGGAAGCCCTCGACGACCCCCGTCGTGCTGAAGCTCGTGGGGACACCGCCCTTGTCCCAGGTGGAGTCGAAGGTCTCGCCGTTCGACCAGCGCACGCCGGTGTACTGCACCAGCACCTGGTCGCCGCTCTGCACGGTCGCGCCGTCGCCCTTCTTGAGGGTCGCGATCTGCGTCTCGGCCGGCGGGTTCCCGCCCGGCAGCGTGATCGTGGGGGCGCCGTTGTCGGCCAGCGCGACGGTGGGCATGCCCGCGACGGGCTCCTGGGAGGCCCCCCACGCGGCGCTCGGCACCACCGAGAGCAGATCGACGACGTAGACCTGTGCCGCGCCCTGCTCGCTGGCCGGGAAGGTCGCGACGACGCGCTCGCCCGGCGCGCCGCAGCCGAGCACCTGGCCGAGCGGGCTCGACGCGGAGATCTGGGCGGGCAGCAGCTGACCGGCCTGGTAGCCGATGTCGCCCATCTTCTCGCCGGTCTCGGCGTCGTAGGCGGTCATCGCGTAGGAGATGAAGTCGCCCGCGGCGACGGGGGTCCCGGTGCCCTTGTCGATGGTCTTCGCCTCGAGCTTGTCGATCTGCAGCGGGGCGGTGAAGGACAGCGTCGGAGACGTACCCGCGTCTCCGCTGACGATGACCGCGTCGACCGCGGTGCCGGCGGCGACCTGGGCCGAGCAGAGGTCGGCCGCAGCGTCGGCGCTGGGGCTCTGCGTGGCGGCGTCGCCGCCCGAACCGGAGCATCCCACGAGAAGGACGGCGGAGACGGCGGCGATGGACAGAGCGGCGAGCGGGCGCAGGCGCACGATGAGGACCTCACAGATGGGAGACGGGACCCGCCCATCCTCTCGCACTTTGTTCTGTGCGCGCTGGGAGATCGTCGGCGAGCCCCTGGCGGGGCATGCGTGATCGGGCATGCGATCGGGAGTACCCTCATCTGGTGACATCCGCCGAGCCCGCCCCCGACGCCGCCGGCGAACAGGCGCCGCCCGAGACGGGCCCCCACGACGTGACCGGCATCGGCCCGACCTACGTCATCGGCCGCTGGGTCGTGGCGCCGCTCGCCCGCCTCGTGTACCGGCCGCGCATCGAGGGCCGCAAGAACTTCCCCCGCAAGGGCGCGGTCATCATCGCGAGCAACCACCTGTCGTTCATCGATTCCTTCGTCATCCCGATGGCCGCCCCGCGCCCGGTGCGGTTCCTCGCGAAGTCGAGCTACTTCGACGGCACCGGGATCAAGGGATGGTTCTCGCGGCAGTTCTTCTACGCCGTCGGCGCGTTCCCCGTCCAGCGCGGCGCGGGACAGGCCGCCCTGGACGCCCTGGATCAGCAGCGCCGCATGCTCGAGGAGGGCTGGTCGACCGCGCTGTACCCGGAGGGCACCCGCTCGCTGGACGGACGCCTCTACAAGGGCCGCACGGGCGTCGCCTTCCTCGCCCTGCAGACCGGAGCGCCCGTCATCCCCGTCGGCCTCGTCGGCACCAACGAGATCATGCCGGTCGGCGCGAAGTTCCCGCGTCTGCGGCCGCGGGTGACCGTGCGCTTCGGCGAGCCGCTCGATCTGTCGCACCACGGCTCGGCCGACTCGGGCCGCGCCCGACGGCAGGCCACCGACGAGATCATGGCGGCCATCCACGCCCTCTCCGGCCAGGAGCTGGCGGGTGCCTACAACGAGGCTCCCGCGTCGAATCCCGTCGAGCGGCTCAAGCAGGTCCTGCCCCACGAGCGTCGCTGACACCCGCGCGAGCGTCGCTGACACCCGCGACGACGACCACGGCCTCGTGCCGCACGGGGAAGTTGACGGAGTTCGCGATGAAGCACCACTCGCGCGCCTGCGCGTGGGCCGCCTCGGCGGCGGCGACCATGGATGCCGCGGCCACCTCGACCCGGGGGTGCAGGGTCACCTCGGTGAACGACCCCCCGCCGCGGCCGTCCTCCGTCATCAGGCCGGTGGCGCTGTCTTCGTAGGACACGACGACGACGCCGGCCTGGACGCACGCGTGCAGGTACGACAGCAAATGGCATTCGGACAGCGCCGCCAGCAGCAGGTCCTCGGGGTTCCACTTCGCCGGGTCGCCGCGGAACGGCCGGTCGCTCGAGGCGTCGAGGGCGGGTTTGCCGTCGACCGAGATCGTGACCGAGCGGTCGTAGTCCCGGTATCCGCTCGTGCCGGTGCCCCGGTTGCCGGTCCACCTGCTGTGCAGCGCGTAGCGATGCTCACCGTTCATGCGGCCAGTCTGCCATCCGCGACCGCCGCGGCCGACGCGCGCAGGGAAGTAGGCTCTTCTGCGTGTCAGATCCTCACGCCTCCGCCCGATCGTCCGCGCGCAACGGAACCATCGCGGTCGGCGACGCCGTCGAGCTCGCCGTCGTCGAGCGCAGCGGCTTCGTCGAGTCGCGGCATGCGGGCGCGGCGATCGTGCTCGACGCGGAAGGCGTCGTCCGGCTGAGCCTCGGCGACGTCGAGGCGCCCATCCTGCCGCGCTCGAGCATGAAGCCGCTGCAGGCCCTGGGCTGCCTGACGGCGGGCGTGACGCTGGAGGGCGAGCAGCTCGCGCTTTCGACGGCGAGCCACAGCGGCACCGACCGGCACGCCGCGGTGGTCCGGGAGATCCTGGGACGGGCCGGCCTCGGCGAGGACAGCCTGCAGTGCCCTCCGGCATGGCCCGGCGACACCGCGACGCGCGACGAGCTCGTGCGCGAGCTCGGCCAGCCCGAACGGGTGCGGATGAACTGCTCGGGCAAGCACGCGACGATGCTGCTGGCCTGCACCGCGAACGGGTGGGACCCGGGCAGCTACCTCGACCCGCAGCATCCGCTTCAGGTGCACATCCGTGAGGTGATCGAGCGCCTGACGGGCACGAAGGTGTCGACCATGGCCATCGACGGGTGCGGGGCGCCGGTGTACGCCATGAGCCTGACCGCCCTGGCGCGCGCGGCGCACCGGATCGGCACGGCGTCGGAGCGATCGCCGTTCGCGCTGCATCGCCAGGCCGGCGCGCTCGTGCGCGCAGTGCGGGAGAACCCGTGGGCGATCGACGGCCCGGGACGGCCCGACACGATCGCGATCGAGCGCCTCGGAGTGTTCGCCAAGGGCGGCGCCGAGGGTGTCATGATCATGACGGCTCCCGACGGCACGACCGTCGCGCTCAAGACCCTCGACGGCAGCGGTCGGGTGGCGACCGCGGTGGCCCTGTCACTGCTCGCCCGCGTCGGCGCCCTGACCGCGGAGGACGCCGCCGCCACGATGGCGCAGCTCCCCCTCGAGATCACCGGCGGGGGCCGCGAGGTGGGACGCATCCGCCCGACCGTCTGATCGGCGCCCCGGCGGCAGGCGGACCCGCACGCACTCCCGTCCGGGAACGACCCGCCACGCGCGCCCGGCTGCGGACGCGGCGAACGGCGGCAGCTCTCGCCGACCCGTCACGGCGCGGAACTCGGGGAGGCATTCCGCGCCGATCAGCAGCTCGTGCGCCGACCTGACGCGCGCCAGCAGACGCCATTGCGCGAGCCACTCGTCGGCGGCGCCGTGGACGACCAGGGTCTCGCGCGGGGCACCCGGCGGCGCCGCCGCCGGGTCGATCAGGTCGGATGCGGCCGCCTCCGCGACGGTCAGCAGACGCGCTCCGCGGGCGGCGCAGGCCGCGGCGAGGCCGCGCGGGTCGGCGCCCGGACCCGCCACGACGGCGGTGACACCGCCGACGGCGCCCGCCGGTGACCACACGGGCGGCGCGGGGCTCGGCACGGGCATCACGGGCGCGTCGGTGTGGGCGAACTGGACGAGGAGCCTCCCCCAGCGTCCGCGCCCCACCGGCTGATCGGGGAGGAAGTGGGCGGAGTCGCCGCCGGCGGCGATGTGGTCGGCGCGCGTCGCGAGCGACAGCAGCGCGCGATGCGGGAGGAGCTCGATGATGCGCGCCGAGGGGCCGGAGATCCGGGCCGCGGAGACGACGACGAGCCGGTCCGCCCGGCGCGCGTCACGGACGATGCGCTCCAGACGGGCGACGAACTCGACGGCGTACTCCGCGGAGAACCGGCCGACGAGGGCGTCGAGGTCGTCGATCAACACGGCGCCGCCGGTCGCGGTGCGCAGCAGAGCGTCGACCGCGTCCCACGCGCCCTCCGCGTCCGCAGGAACCCACAGCGGAGCGACGCGAAGCTGGCGCGCGACCGTCTGGAGCACTCCCGTGCGCCCGCTCGCGGCGGCCCCGACGACGGCGAGACCCGCGGCATCCTCGGGGAGGACCACCGCCTCCTGACGCTGCCGGTCCGGCTCGTCCGCGAGCCCCAAGACGATCCGTCCCGGGCGGGCGACCCGTTCGAGAGACACGGATGCCGCGAGCGGCGGAAGCCAGGGCGCCCGCGCACGCTGCGCTCCCGCCGCGAGCCGGATCGCCTCCAGGGCGCGCGCGGTGCATCGGGCGACGCGCAGGCGCCGCGGCTCATCGTCCGCCGCGCCGCGGATCAGCGCGATCCCCCGCCCCTCCGGGCGCCCCGACAGCCGCACCGCGTCGTCGGTGCCGAGCACGAGGCGGGAGTCGGCCGCGTCGGTGGTGCGCAGCGCGATCCGCAGCGGCGCGTTGGCCAGGACGGCGTCGCGGAAGGCGCCGGTCGCCCGCTGCGACGCGAGCACGAGATGCATCCCGAGCGCCCGCCCGCGCGCCGCCACATCGGCGAAGAGCTCGTGCAGCTCGGGATGGGCGTTGACGAGGGCCGCGTACTCGTCGACGACGATGACGAGGCGCGCGAGGGCACCGGCCGCCTCGTCGATGTCCTTCACCGCGTGCGCGGCGAGCGTCCGCTCCCGATGCCGTATCTCGGCACGAAGGCTCTCCACCGCCCGCACCGCGGCCTGCTCGTCGAGATCCGTCAGCACGCCCGTCACGTGCGGGAGGGCCGCGAGCGCGTCGAATGCGCGCCCTCCCTTGAAGTCCACGAGGAGCAGGGCCACCTCGGTGGCATCACGGCCCCGGCACATGCCGGCTGCCCACGTGCACAGCAGCTCGCTCTTGCCGCTGCCGGTCGTGCCGATCACGACGGCATGCGGACCGTCGGTCACCAGATCGAGGGAGACGACCTCGCCCGCGCTCACTCCCAGCGGACAGCGCAAGCTGCCCGGACGGGGCTCGTCGACGGCGAGGTCGTCGACGGTGGTCGCCTCGTCCGTGCGGTGTCCGAGGCCGTGCGCCCGCGCCGCGAGCGCCGACGCGATCTCGGCGGCCTGGGCGGCCGAGACGGCCTCGACCTGCACCGAGCGGGTGCTCCCGTCGTGATCCAGCCGCCCCCGGTCTCCCCCGGCGAGCGTGAGCACCGCCGCGCACCGCGGCGGCACGGGATCGTCTTCACCGATGACGACGATGGGGATGTCGGCGCCGGCGGGAACGCGCGCGGCGGCATCCGTCACCACGACGGCCGCCCCCGCCGTCGCGTGGGCGTGGGGCAGCTCGCCGGCGACCGCGAGGACCGTGCTCAGCGCCGCGGGGTCGGCGACCCGCACTCGACCGGGAGGGTGGACCAGGCACACCTGCAGCAGCAGCGCCCGGGCCACGGATGCCGCGAGCACGGCCGGCCCGCGCACGGCGATGCCCGCGTCCAGCGGGATCGTCACGGGCACGTCCTCGATCTCGCGGGCGCGACGGCGCAGCGCACGCGCCGCCTCGTCGGCGGCGTCGCCCTCGATGCGCAGACCGCTGACACCGGCTCCGCGCCCGACCACGAGGCAGCTCTCGCGGCCGGGGACCGCCCGCCAGATCTCGGCGTCGTCGCCGCACAGCGCCGCGACGTCGGGAGTGCGGCCCCACGCGCGCGCACGTTCCTCGGCATGGCGCGTCTCGACCTCGCGGCCCAGGCGGGTCAGCTCGCCGCGTGCGGCGCGACGGGCCGCGTGTCGCGCGCGGCGCGCGGCGCGCAGCCCGTCACCGAAGGAGGCGACGGCCAGCAGCGGTCCGAGCGCCGCGAACCACAGGGCGTACGTCGATCCCGTCACCCGCCACAGCACGAGTGCGCCGACGACCGGGACGATCGCCGCCAGCACGGGCACCGGTGCGCGCACCGGCGGAGGCGGCACCGACGGCAGGCGGAGGAGATCGTGCTCACGGGCGGCGACATCGCTCATGCCGGCAGTCAACCGGCCCGTGGACAGCGCCGACCGCGGATACGGACGATCGGTGGAGGGAAGGCGTCAGTCGGCTGCCGGGGAGGAACCGGTGCGGTGGACGTCGAGGACGATGATCGAGATGTTGTCGCGGCCGCCGTTCTCCAGCGCCGCCTCGAGCATGTCGTCGGCCGCCGCACTCGGGTCGTCGTGCTGCAGGAGGAAGTGCAGGATGCCGTAGTCCGTGAGTTCCTTGGTGAGCCCGTCGCTGCAGATGACGAAGCGGTCGCCGTCGATGACCTCGAGGCGAACGTAGTCGGGCGCGACGCCGTCGGAGGGGCCCACGGCGCGGGTGATCACATTGCCGTAGGGGTGGTTCTCCGCCTCCTCCGGGCTCAGCCGTCCCGCGGCGATGAGCTCCTGCACGACGGAGTGGTCCGTCGTCACCTGGGCGAGGCCGCCGTCACGGAAGAGGTAGACCCGGGAGTCGCCGATGTTGAGGGTGACCCAGGTCGGCTCGGGCGTCGAGGTGTCGAGGTACACGCCGGTGACGGTCGTACCCGTCCCGTCGTCGGTCGCATCGGGGTGCGAGGCGATGTCGGCGACGGCCCGTGCGAGCGCCTTCTCGATGCTCTTGGGGGTCACCTCACCCTTGGCGGCGATCGTCTCCAGGCGCGCGACCGCGCTGCTGCTGGCGATCTCCCCACCGATGTGCCCGCCCATGCCGTCGGCGACGACGAAGAGCGGATACTCGGCGAGGACCGCATCCTGATTGACCTCGCGCCGCCGACCGCGGTGGGTCAGTTCCGACCACTGCAGTTCGAGCACACCGTCCGCGAGAGGGATGGTGCGCGAATGGGTCGCGGCTTCGGGCACGGTCCCACTCTAGTGGACGCCTCAGCCCCGCACCCCGCCGACAGGCGCACCGCTCGGCGGAAGGTCGGCGATCCCCTCGTCGTCGACGGGCGCCTCGAACTGCGCGTCGTAGAGCCGGCGGTACGCACCGCGCGCGGCGAGCAGCTGCTCGTGGGTGCCCTGCTCGACGATCGAGCCCTCCTCCATCACGAGGATCAGGTCCGCGTCGCGGATGGTCGAGAGCCGATGCGCGATCACGAACGCGGTCCGGTCGGTGCGAAGGCGCGACATCGCCCGCTGGATGAGCAGCTCGGTGCGGGTGTCGACCGAGCTGGTCGCCTCGTCGAGGATGAGGATGCGGGGATCGGCGAGGAAGGCGCGGGCGATCGTGATGAGCTGGCGCTCACCGACCGACAGATTCGTCGCCTCGTCGTCCAGCACCGTGTCGTAGCCCTCCGGCAGGGCGTGCACGAACCGGTCGACGTAGGCGGCCGTGGCCGCCGCGACGATCTCCTCCTCCGACGCCTCCGGACGCCCGTACGCGATGTTCTCGCGGATGGTGCCCGAGAACAGCCACGTGTCCTGGAGCACCATGCCGGTGCGTGCCCGCAGGTCGTCGCGGGTCATCCGCCGGGTGTCGACCCCGTCGAGCGCGATCGCCCCGGCATCCACGTCGTAGAAACGCATGATGAGGTTCACGAGCGTGGTCTTGCCCGCACCCGTGGGCCCGACGATCGCGACGGTGCTGCCCGGCTGCGCCTCGAGGGTCAGCCCGTCGATGAGCGGCTTGTCGGCCACGTAGCGGAAGCTCACGTCGTCGAACTCGAGGTGAGCGGCGTCGGCGGGCGCGGTCGCCGCCGGATCGGGATCGGGCTCCTGCTCGGGCTCGTCCAGCAGCTCGAACACGCGCTCGGCGCTGGCGACGCCGGACTGCAGCAGGTTCGCCATCGACCCCAGCTGGCTGAGCGGCTGGGTGAACTGGCGCGAGTACTGGATGAAGGCCTGCACATCGCCGATCGAGAGCAGTCCCGCGGCCACCTGGAGACCGCCGACGACGGCGATGCCGACGTAGACGAGGTTGCCGATGAACATCATCGCGGGCATGATCACGCCGGAGAGGAACTGCGCGCCGAAGCTCGCGCGGTACACCTCCTCGTTCTCGACCGCGAAGTCCTGCTCCACCGCCCGCTGGTGCCCGAAGACCTTCACGACGGCGTGGCCCGAGAAGGTCTCCTCGACGCGTGCGTTCAGGATGCCGGTGGCCTTCCATTGGGCCACGAAGAGCTTCTGCGAACGGCGGGCCACCAGCACGGTGACCAGGACGGTCAGCGGGATCGTGACGAGCGCGATGACGGCGAGCAGCGGCGAGATCACGAACATCATCACCAGCACGCCCACCACGGTGAGCAGCGACATGATGACCTGCGACAGCGTCTGCTGCATCGTCTGGCCGATGTTGTCGACGTCGTTCGTCACGCGACTGAGGAGCTCTCCGCGCTGCACGCCGTCGAAGTACGACAGGGGCAGGCGGTGGATCTTCTCCTCCACGCGGACACGCAGCCGGTGCATCGCGCGCTGGACGATGCCGTTGAGCAGACGGGCCTGGAGCCAGTTGAAGACCGCCGCGAACACGTAGATCGCGAGGACGGCGAGCAGGATGGTGCCGAGCCGGCCCATGTCGATGCCGGCGCCGGGCGTGAAGTCCATCGCGGAGAGCATGTCGGCCTGCTGCTGATTGCCGCTGGCGACGAGCTGGTCGATGACCTGCTGCTTGGTCGCCCCGGCCGGCACCTGCATCGAGATGAATCCGGCGAACACGACGTTCGTGCCCTCGCCGAGGATCTTCGGTCCGAGCACCGACAGCCCCACCGACAGCACACCCAGGATCAGGACGACCACGAGCTTCGCGTTGT
This sequence comes from Microbacterium sp. MPR-TSA4, assembly GCF_058792815.1. Taxonomy (NCBI): domain Bacteria; kingdom Bacillati; phylum Actinomycetota; class Actinomycetes; order Micrococcales; family Microbacteriaceae; genus Microbacterium; species Microbacterium sp. MPR-TSA4. The sequence goes on along the minus strand of NZ_JBXAFF010000010.1, from coordinate 25,005 downwards.
CCACGCGCAGGGTGGCGAGCAGGCGACGCGCGCTCGGGCCGAAGTTCTGCGCCTTCTGCACCGGCGCGCCCCCGGCCATCGGGCCGCCGCGCGGGCCGCGGGGCCCCGGGCCGCTCACGATGCCTCCTGCGCGGCGAGCTGCGACTCGACGATCTCGCGGTAGGTCTCGCTGGTCTCCAGGAGCTCCTCGTGCGCGCCGATGCCGACCATGCGACCGTGGTCGAGGACGATGATCTGGTCGGCGCTCTGGATCGTCGAGACACGCTGGGCGACGACGATGCGCGTGGCCCCGGGCAGATGCATGTCCAGTGCTCGGCGCAGCGCCGCGTCGGTCTGCAGGTCGAGCGCCGAGAACGAGTCGTCGAAGATGTAGATCTCCGGCTGCTTGGCGAGCGCACGGGCGATCGCGAGGCGTTGACGTTGGCCGCCGGAGACGTTCGTGCCGCCCTGCGCGATCTGGGCCTCGAGTCCTCCCGGGAGCGCCGTCACGAAGTCCTTCGCCTGGGCGAGCTCCAGCGCCCGCCACAGCTGGTCGTCGGTGGCGTCCTCGTCGCCGTAGCGGAGGTTGGAGGCGACGGTGCCCGCGAACAGGAACGCCCGCTGCGGCACCAGCCCCACCCGCTCCCAGAGATCATCCGGATCCATCGTGCGCACGTCCACCCCGTCGACCGTGAGACTGCCCCCGGTCACGTCGAAGAGGCGCGCGATGAGCCCGACGAGCGTGGACTTGCCCGACCCGGTCGAGCCGATGATCGCGGTGGTGGTGCCCGGTTCGGCCTGGAAGCTGATGCCCTGCAGCACCGGCGCCTCGGCACCGGGGTAGGTGAACTCCACGTCGTCGAACACGACCCGACCGCCGCCGTGCGCGGCCGGCACCGGCGTCTGCGGGGCGCGGACCGAGGGCTCGGTGTCCAGCACGGCGCCGATGCGGTCGGCGCACACCGCCGCGCGCGGGATCATCACGAACATGAAGGTCGCCATCATGACGCCCATGAGGATCTGCATCATGTAGCTCAGGAACGCGAAGAGCGTGCCGATCTGCACGCCGTTGTCCTGCACCTCCGCGGCGCCGAACCAGATGATGGCGACGGAGGAGAGGTTCATCACGAGCATGACCGCGGGGAACATCAGCGCCATCAGGTTGCCGGCGCGAAGCGCCGTCTCCATGACGTCCTCGCTCGCGCGGGTGAACCGGGCGCGCTCCTCGTCCTCGCGCACGAAGGCGCGGACCACGCGGATGCCGGTGAGCTGCTCGCGCATGATCTGGTTGATCCGGTCGATGCGGGCCTGCATCTTGGTGAAGGCCGGCACCATCCGCACCACGATGAGCGACACGATCACCAGGAGCACGGGGACCGACACCGCGACGAGCCAGGACAGCCCGGCATCCTGTCGCACCGCCATGACGATGCCGCCGATCGCCAGCATGGGAGCGGCCACCATGACCGTCGCCGACATCTGCACGAGCATCTGCACCTGCTGCACGTCGTTGGTGTTGCGGGTGATCAGCGACGGCGCGCCGAACTGACCCACCTCCCGCTGCGAGAAGGCCACCACGCGATGGAACAGGTCCGCGCGCAGCGCCCGGCCGAGTCCCATCGCGAGCCGCGACCCGAAGTACACGGCGATGAGCGAGCACACGATCTGCACCAGGCTCACGCCGAGCATGACGCCGCCGGTCTGCCAGATGTAGCCGATGTCGCCGGTGATGACACCTTTGTCGATGATGTCGGCGTTGAGCGTGGGCAGCAGCAGCGAGGCGACCGACTGGCCGAGCTGGAAGACGACGACCAGCACGAGCAGCGGCCATGACGGTGCGATGTAGCGCACCAGGATCCTGCCGAGCACGGCACCACCTTCCCGCGCCCCACGAGATGAGCGTGAGATGAGCGCGAGACGACGCTACGCCCGCGCGCCGCCCACGCTCAACCGCCCGGGTGCGCTGTGAGCGAACCCGGGCGGTCGAGGTGAGAAGGTGCGATCAGGAGCGCGGCGGCTCCGGAGCCGCGGGGGGCTCCGTCGTCGGAGGCTCGGGCGCCGCGGGCGGCTGCGTGGCCGCGGGCGGCTGGTACGTGGGCGGCGCCGGCGGCTGGTATCCCGCGGGCGGTGCCGGCGGCTGGTAGGCCGGCGGCTGGTACCCGGCCGGAGCTGCGCCGGTGGCCTGGACGGGAACGCCCTGCCACACGGTGCGGTCGGCGAGGAAGCCGTTCGCGGCCCACGGTGCCGGTGCGACGCTCGGGTTCCAGCGCGACTTGTCGAACGCGAGGATGCCGAGCCAGACGATGCCGAGGAGCACGTAGAGGATGACCCAGGGGGTCTCCTTCTGGAGCTTGAGGCCGACGCGCCACGCGGCCAGCGCCCCGACGACGATGGGGAGCAGGGCGATGATCCATCCGAGGACGGGGATCTGGCTCAGCAGGCCCGACGCCAGGATGGCCCCGAGCATCACCCACGGGCTGACGTCGCCGAGCTTGGCGAACACCATGAAGTTGTAGATCGGGACCCAGGCGCGCCACTTGCCCTGGACACCGGCCTTGTCGAAGATCTTCATCAAGAAGAAAGCGCTGATCACGTAGCCGATCACCGCGAAGATGAAGATGAAGAATGCGAGCGCGATCAGGGCAGCCGCAGCCGCAGCCGCGCTGCCTCCCGAGTAGTCATCCATGAAAACCTCCCCCGGCGAGTCTCGCCGTCGAGCACGACCACCCTGGCCCGCTCGGCTCACATCGTATTGGTAGTGCCCCGACGAGCGCGACGTCTGTTGCGGTGGGTCTTCCCGGGGCGGTCGCGCCGATCGATAGCCTGTCCCCATCCCGCCCACCGCCATCCGGAGGAAGACGCCATGACCGATCCGTCCGCACCCACACCGCCGCCCCTGCCCGAGCGACCCGCAGAGGAGGCCGCCCGCGAGATGCCCCGCGCCGAGGGGATCGCCGGCGTCGACGACACGGGGGTGCCCCGGCTCGTGGGCGATCTCGACGACATCGGCCGCGGCTTCCTCTCCGCCCTGTTCGACCTGTCGTTCACGCGGTTCATCACCCGCCGTCTCGCGAGCGTCTTCTACCTCGTGGGGCTGGTCGCCATCGGCATCGCCTTCATCGCGAGCTTCCTCGGCGGGATCATCTCGGGAATCGGCTCGCTGTGGTGGAACCCGGGCGGCGGCATCGCCCTGATCCTCTCGACGCTCATCGTGGTCCCCGTGCTCGCGTTCCTCGCGGTCGTCGTGCTGCGGTTCGTCATCGAGGCCGGCGTCGCGCTGGTCGCGATCGCCGAGAACACCGAGCGCACGGCCGCGAACACCTCACGCGACTGACGCCACGAGGGAGGTCAGACGACGAGCTCGATCTCGCCCGCCGCACCCTCGCGCAGGACGACGTCGTTCGCCGTCGCCCAGCGCAGCAGCGCGTCGATCGTGGAGATGCGCGGCCGGGTCCGGGCGAGGGCGCGGACGAGGGCGCCCTTGCCGGCCTTGTTGAAGTGGTTGAGGGCCCGAGCGGTCCCGTCGTCGCCGACGGTCACGACCCGCAGGTAGGCGCAGCGGAGTCCGGACGGGACCGGCCCCAGAGCCGCGTAGGCCTCCGAGCGCAGGTCGAGGACGAACGCGGGAGCCTCGGCCGCCAGCGCGGACGACACGGCGCCGGCCCAGTGGCGACGCAGCGGCGGGATGCCGGGGAGCGCGGTGCCCGCGGCGAGACGGTAGGCGGGGATCGCGTCGAGCGCGGCGACCGGGCCGAACGGCGCGGAGTGGATGAGGACGTGCGCGCCGAGCCAGCGGCGCGCCGCGGGCTCCAGCGTCGCGGCATCCAGGGCGTCGAAGAGGACGCCCGTGTAGCGATCGATCGCCGGCATCGTCGGCGCGCGGCGCAGTGCGGCATTGTCGGCGATGTCGCCGCGCTGGCGCGCGGAGAGTCTGAGCACGGCGGCCGCCGCCTCCTCGTCCGCGCTGAGGGCGATCAGCGCATCGATCACGGCCTCGCGGGCGTCGGTCAACGCGGGCAGGGCCAGCGACCCGACATCCAGCGGCCGGGACGCCCGTCCGCCGGGACGCTTCGTCTCCGACGGCGGCAGCAGGATCAGCATCACGCCTCCCAACAGTGAGAAACCACTCCCCTGCCGACAAACCACCGGAGCGGTGGTTTGTCGGCAGGGGAGTGGTTTCTCGAGGTTTTCAGCGAGACGCGAGTGCGGCGTGGCCGGCCACGATGGTGAGCTCGTCGCCCTCCATCGACAGGAATCCGTCCTGCGCGCTGGCGACGACCTTCGTCCCGTCGGGCTGCGTGATGCGCACCTGACCTTCGGCGAGGATCGCGAGCACGGGCTCGTGACCGGTCATGAAGCCGATCTCGCCCTCGACGGTCTTGGCGACGACGAGATTCGCCTCGCCGTGCCAGACCTCCTCCTCCGCGGAGACGAGGGTGACGGTCAGCGCCATGTCAGCTGTTCTCCTTCTGGATCTTCGCCCACTTCTCCTCGACGTCGGAGATGCCTCCGACGTTGAAGAAGGCCTGCTCGGCCACGTGGTCGAAGTCGCCCTTGACGATGGCGTCGAACGACTCGATGGTCTCCTTGATCGGGACCGTGGAGCCCTCGACACCGGTGAACTTCTTCGCCATGTAGGTGTTCTGCGAGAGGAACTGCTGGATGCGGCGGGCGCGCGAGACGACGATCTTGTCCTCTTCGGACAGCTCGTCGACACCGAGGATCGCGATGATCTCCTGCAGCTCCTTGTTCTTCTGCAGGATCTGCTTCACGGCCGTCGCCACCCGGTAGTGGTCCTCGCCGATGTAGCGCGGGTCCAGGATGCGGCTGGTCGAGGTCAGCGGGTCGATGGCCGGGTAGAGGCCCTTCGACGCGATCTCGCGGGAGAGCTCGGTCGTCGCGTCGAGGTGCGCGAAGGTCGTGGCCGGCGCCGGGTCGGTGTAGTCGTCGGCCGGCACGTAGATCGCCTGCAGCGAGGTGATCGAGTGACCGCGCGTGGAGGTGATGCGCTCCTGCAGCACACCCATCTCGTCGGCGAGGTTCGGCTGGTAGCCCACGGCCGACGGCATGCGACCGAGAAGGGTCGACACCTCGGAGCCCGCCTGCGTGAAGCGGAAGATGTTGTCGATGAACAGCAGCACGTCCTGCTTCTGCACGTCGCGGAAGTACTCCGCCATCGTGAGCGCCGACAGCGCGACGCGAAGACGCGTCCCCGGCGGCTCGTCCATCTGGCCGAAGACGAGCGCGGTCTTGTCGAAGACGCCCGCCTCCTCCATCTCGCCGATGAGGTCGTTGCCCTCACGGGTGCGCTCACCGACACCGGCGAACACCGACACACCGCCGTGGTCCTGCGCGACGCGCTGGATCATCTCCTGGATGAGGACGGTCTTGCCGACACCGGCGCCGCCGAACAGGCCGATCTTGCCACCCTGCACGTAGGGCGTCAGCAGGTCGATGGACTTGATGCCGGTCTCGAACATCTCGGTCTTCGATTCGAGCTGGTCGAAGTTCGGCGCCTGGCGGTGGATGCCCCAGCGCTCGGTGATCTCGACGGTCTCGCCGGGCTCGAGGTTCAGGATGTCGCCGGTGACGTTGAACACCTTGCCCTTGGTGACGTCGCCGACCGGGACCGTGATGGGGCCGCCGGTGTCGCGCACCTCCTGGCCGCGGACCATGCCGTCGGTGGGCTTGAGCGAGATGGCACGCACCAGGTCGTCGCCGAGGTGCTGCGCGACCTCGAGGGTGATCTCCGTCGCGTCGTCGCCGATCGTGATGGTCGTCTTCAGCGCGTTGTAGATGTCGGGGATCGCATCGTGCGGGAACTCGATGTCGACGACCGGGCCGGTGACGCGTGCGACGCGCCCGACGACCGTCGTCTCGGCCTGTTCGGCGGTGGCGGTGGCAGTCATTGTCTGTCTCTTTCGGTGTGGGCGTTATTTGCCGGATGCCAGGGCGTCGGCACCGCCGACGATCTCGGCGATCTGCTGAGTGATCTCGGCCTGACGCGCGTTGTTGCGCAGGCGGGTGTAGTCGGTGATGAGCTTGTCGGCGTTGTCGCTGGCGCTCTTCATCGCCTTCTGGGTCGCGGCGTGCTTCGCGGCCGACGACTGCAGGAGCGCGTTGAACACGCGGCTCTGCACGTACACCGGCAGCAGCGCGTCGAGGACGACCTCGGGGCTGGGCTCGAACTCGTACAGCGGGTAGACCTGGGTGCCCGCGCCGGCGGACTCGACGACCTCGTCCGCCTCGACGACCTCGAGGGGCAGCAGACGAACGGTCTGCGGCTCCTGGGTCATCATGCTGACGAACCGGTTGAAGACGAGATGGATCTCGTCCACGCCGCCCTCCTCCTCGCCGCCGCGGTCGTAGGCGTCCAGCAGGGCGCCCGCGATCTGCTCGGCGGTGTTGAAGTGCGGAGTGTCGGTGTCGCCCACCCACTCGCCGGCCGACGCCATGCGGCGGAACTGGAAGTAGCCCACCGCCTTGCGCCCGACGAGGAAGTACTCGACCTCCTTGCCCTGGGAGCGCAGCAGCTCACCGAGCTGCAGGCCCTCGCGCAGGATCTGCGAGTTGAAGGCACCGGCGAGCCCTCGGTCGGAGGCGAAGATGACGACCGCCGACCGGCGGATCGTCTCCCGCTCCGTCGTGAGGGGATGCTGGACGTTCGAGTGCGTCGCCACGGCGGAGACGGCCCGTGTCACGGCGCGCGCGAAAGGCGAGGAGGCGCGCACGCGCGCCATCGCCTTCTGAATGCGCGAAGCCGCGATGAGCTCCATCGCCTTCGTGATCTTCTTGGTCGTCTGAGCAGAAGAGATCTTCTGCTTGTAGACCCTGAGTTGTGCTCCCATGGATTCTCTGTCTCAGATCGCGCCGGGCGTCAGCCGCGGCGGCCCTTGACGATCTGCTCCTGGTTCACGTCCTCCTCGTGCGCGGCGGCGACCTCTTCGTGACCGGGCTTGTTGATGGCCTGGCCCTTGCCGCCCTGGAACTCGAGGATGAAGGCGTCGGTGACCTTCTCGAGCTCGGCGACCGTCGCGTCGTCGAGCACGTTGGTGTCGCGGAGCGTGTCGAGGATCGTCGTGTTGCGCTTGAGGTAGTCGAGCAGGTCGCGCTCGAAACGGAGCACGTCCTCGACCGCGATCGTGTCGAGCTTGCCGTTGGTGCCGGCCCAGATCGACACGACCTGCTCCTCGACGGGGTACGGGTCGTACTGCGGCTGCTTGAGCAGCTCGGTCAGACGCGCACCGCGCTCGAGCTGACGGCGCGATGCCGCGTCGAGGTCGGAGGCGAACATGGCGAACGCCTCGAGCGAGCGGTACTGGGCCAGCTCGAGCTTGAGCGTTCCCGAGACCTTCTTGATCGACTTGACCTGGGCGTCGCCGCCGACGCGCGAGACCGAGATGCCCACGTCGACCGCGGGACGCTGGTTGGCGTTGAACAGGTCGGACTGCAGGAAGATCTGGCCGTCGGTGATCGAGATCACGTTGGTCGGGATGTAGGCCGAGACGTCGTTGGCCTTCGTCTCGATGATCGGAAGACCCGTCATCGAGCCGGCGCCGAGCTCGTCGCTCAGCTTCGCGCAACGCTCCAGCAGACGCGAGTGCAGGTAGAACACGTCGCCGGGGTACGCCTCACGGCCCGGCGGGCGGCGCAGGAGGAGCGAGACGGCGCGGTAGGCCTCGGCCTGCTTCGACAGGTCATCGAAGATGATCAGGACGTGCTTGCCGCCGTACATCCAGTGCTGGCCGATGGCCGAGCCCGTGTAGGGCGCGAGGTACTTGAAGCCGGCGGGGTCGGATGCCGGGGCCGCGACGATCGTCGTGTACTCCATGGCACCGGCGTCCTCGAGCGCACCCTTGACGGAGGCGATCGTGGAGCCCTTCTGACCGATGGCGACGTAGATGCAGCGGACCTGCTTGTTGACGTCGCCCGACTCCCAGTTGGCCTTCTGGTTGATGATCGTGTCGATCGCGATGGCCGTCTTGCCGGTCTGACGGTCGCCGATGATGAGCTGACGCTGACCGCGGCCGACGGGGATCATCGCGTCGATGGCCTTGATGCCGGTCTGCATGGGCTCGTGCACGCTCTTGCGCTGCATGACGCCGGGCGCCTGCAGCTCGAGGGCGCGGCGCCCCTCGGTGGCGATCTCGCCGAGGCCGTCGATCGGGTTGCCGAGCGGGTCGACGACGCGGCCGAGGTAGCCGTCGCCGACGGCGACCGACAGGACCTCACCGGTACGGGTGACCTTCTGGCCGGCCTCGATGCCGGAGAACTCGCCGAGCACGACGACGCCGATCTCGTTCTCGTCGAGGTTCAGCGCGAGGCCCTCCACGCCGTTGTCGAAACGCACGAGCTCGTTCGCCATGACGCCGGGAAGACCCTCGACGTGCGCGATGCCGTCGGCGGCGTCGACGACCGTGCCCACCTCGGTGGCGGCGGCGCCGGCCGGCTCGTAGGCGGCGACGAAGTCTTTCAGCGCGTCACGGATGACGTCGGGGCTGATGGTCAGATCTGCCATGGTGTTCCTTCTGTTCTAGCCAGCGAGGCGCTGGCGCAAGTCGTTGATTCGGGAGGAGACGGTCCCGTCGATGACGTCGTCACCGATCTCCACGCGCATTCCGCCCAGCACCTCCGGGTCGACGACGACGTTCACGGTGACGTCGGCGTCGTAGCGGGCGCTCAGCGCGGCCGCGAGGCGATCCTGCTGCGCGGCGTCGAGCGCGCCGGCCACCCGCACGGTGGCGACCTTCTTGCCGCGCTGGTCGGCGACGAGCTGGAGCGCGCGGTTCAGAAGGAAGCGCACACGGCGCTCCCGGGGCTGCTGCACCAGCTGCGAGGCGATGAGGGCCGTGGCCTCTCCCGCCCGGCCGCCGAGCAGCTTCTCGATCAGCGCGCCCTTGGCCGACGCGTCGCCCCGCCTGCTGCCGAGCGCCAGCTCGAGCTCGGGGTTGGCCGCGACGAGGCGTGCGACCTGGAACAGCTCGCCCTCGACGTCCGTGCCGGGAGCCCCGATCGCGGCGGCGCGGATCGCGAGCTCCTCGATGCCGGAGATGAGGTCGTGCGTCGACGACCAGCGCTGCGAGACCGCGGAGGTCAGCAGCCGGACGGCGACGGGACCGTACCCGGCGAACACGGCGCGGGCGACCTGGGCGCGCGCCTCGGCGGGCGCGCCCCATGCGGAGAGCGCGCCGCTCAGCTGCGCCGAGTCGGCGATCTCGCGCGCGGCCGCGAACAGCTCGCGAGCGACCGTGAGGTCGCCCACGCCGGCTGCCGTCAGCTCCGCCGTGGTCGTCGCCAGTGCCTGAGTGGTCGCGCTGCCCATTACTTCGCCTTCTCGAGGTCGGCGAGGAAGCGGTCCACGACGCCCTTCGCCTTGGCGTCGTCCGAGAGCGACTCGCCGATGACGCCGCCGGCCAGGTCGAGCGCCAGGGTGCCGACCTCGCTGCGCAGCGACACGAGCGCCGTCTGGCGCTCCGCCTCGATCTGCGTGTGCGCGGCGGCGGTCAGGCGCGAGGCCTCGGCGGATGCCGTGTCCTTCGCCTCGGCGACGATCTTCTTGCCGTCCTCACGGGCGGCGTCGCGGATCTCACCGGCCTCCTTGCGAGCCTCGGCGAGCTGCGCCGTGTACTCCTCGAGCGCGGCTTCGGCCTTGCGCTGCGCCTCGTCGGCCTTCGCGATGTTGCCTTCGATGGCGGCGGCACGGTTGTCGAGCAGCACCTTCATCTTGGGAAGGGCGACCTTCCACACCACGACGAGGATGACGATGAAGCAGACACCCGACCAGATGATGTCGTACCAGGCGGGGATGAGCGGGTTGTGGCCCGCTTCCTCCGCGGCGTACGCGACAAGATTGCGCATCCTGTCTCCTTAACTGGTGCGGGCGATCAGACGAAGATGAAGCCGGCAGCGATGCCGATGAAGGCGAGCGCCTCGGTGAAGGCGATACCGATCCACATGAGGACCTGCAGGCGGCCGGCCAGCTCGGGCTGACGGGCGACGCCCTCGATCGTCTTGCCGACGACGATGCCCACGCCGATGGCGGGGCCGATGGCCGCGAGGCCGTAGCCCATCGTCGCGACGTTGCCGGAAAGCTCGGCGAGAACCGTAGTTGCGTCCACGGGGTTTTTCCTTTCGGGGTTGGGTGGGAGAGGCGGGAGCCTCGCCCGCTCAGTGCTCTTCTGCCACCGCGAGCTGGATGTAGACCGCGGTGAGGATGGTGAAGACGTAGGCCTGGAGGAAGGCCACCAGGATCTCGAACAGGGTGAAGGCCAGACCGAAGGCGAGCGAGCCCGCCGCCAGAGCCGACCACCAGCCGCCGAGGGTGATGAGGAAGAACTGCGTCGCCGAGAAGAACAGGACGAGCATGAGGTGACCGACGATCATGTTCATCAGCAGTCGCAGGGTGAGCGTCACCGGGCGGATGATGAACGTCGACAGGAACTCCAGCGGCGTGACGATGATGTAGAGGAACGGCGGGACGCCCGAGGGGAACAGCGCGTTCTTGAAGAAGTTCTTCGGGCTCTTCTTCATACCCGCGTAGATGAACGTCACGTAGCTGATCACCGCGAGCATCAGCGGGACGGCGATGATGCTCGTCCCGGCGAGGTTCATGAACGGGATGATGCCTGTGATGTTGAAGAACAGGATCATGAAGAACATCGTGGTGAGGATCGGCAGGAAGCGCTGCCCGTCCTTCTTGCCCAGGAGGTCTTCGGCGATGTTCACGCGGACGAAGTCCAGGCCCATCTCGGCGATGCTCTGGAAACGGCCCGGCACGATCCGCATGCGACGGGTTCCGGCCCACAGGAACAGCACGAGAGCGATCGTCGCGATGAACTGGATGAGGTGGATCCGCGTGACGGGGACGCCCAGGACGCTGAAGAGGACGTCCGGGAAGAACTCATCGATGGACGGGCCGTGGAAGCCGCCGTCTTCGGCGGTCTTGGCGATCAGTGTCGCAGCTTGGGTAAACAGCGCTGGCTCCAGCTTCGGGGCACCGGATGCAACCGGTGCGACGATGGTCGGTGTGAGCGTCACTGCGCACGCGTTTCGCGGAGCGCGAACGGGCGCAGAGACAGCCTATCAGCCCCGGGAGGGGTTATCGTCCGCGGGCCGCGGACCGTCCTCGGCATCCCCCCTTTCCGGGGGCGCCGGGCGTCGCGCTTCGTCGATGACGTCGGCGAGCGTGGGCAGCGAGGCGTCGCTGACGACGGGCACGCGCATGCGCACCATCACGATCGCGTCGATCGCGAGCGAGACCACCACGCTGATCACGAGCGCGATGAAGAACACGCCGGCATTCAGCCACGGCTGGCCCCGCAGCAGGAACAGCACGACGAGGAAGACGACGAACTTCAGCAGCCATCCGCCCATCACGGCGCCGAAGAAGATCGGCACGTACAGCGGATCGCCGAACCACCGGTTGGACACGAGGATCGTGACCGCCGTGAACCCGAGGAAGACCGCCGCGAGGACGATCGCGACCAGCGCGCTCCACAGACCGGAGGTCCCGGCCACGGCGAAGCCGATCAGCGCGCCGACGACGGCCAGGATGCCGGTGGCGAGGGCCGACCACAGGAGGGTCGTGCGCAGGACGGTGGTGCTGGACAGGGAGCTCATGAGGTCCTCGGGGTCGGATCGGACGGGGGCGCCGCGGCGCCGTCGGCAGCGGTGGGGGCGGAACGCCGGGACGGCATGAAGGTGACGACGAGGCAGGCCGCGATGCCGACGAGGACGAACACCCCGCCGATCGCGTAGTCCCCCGGCCAGTTCTGGGTCGTCCCGATGTACATGAGCAGCACGCCCACCGACACCACGGCCGTCCACGCGTAGAAGATGAGGACGGCGTCGCGGTCGCTGTGCCCCATGTCGAGCATGCGGTGGTGCAGGTGCTTGCGATCGGGAGAGAAGGGCGACTTCCCGCGCGCCATGCGGCGCACGATCGCCATCCCGAAGTCCAGCAGCGGCAGCAGCACGACGACGACCGGCAGCAGGATGGGGATGAACGCACCCAGCAGCTGCGAGCGGCCGAACACGTCGTTGTCGCCGAGCAGCGCCGGCGGCAGGTTGCCCGTGAACACGATCGCCGACGACGCCATGAGAAGACCGAGCAGCAGCGCCCCCGAGTCTCCCATGAACAGTTTCGACGGGTTCCAGTTCAGCGGCAGGAAGCCGACGCACACACCGATGAGGGCGACGGCGATGAACGAGGCGAGGCTCGAGTAGCTCGATGCGCCCGTGTCGCGCGCGACGAGGTAGGTGTACACGAAGAACACCGCGTTGGCGATGAGAGCGACCCCGGCGACGAGACCGTCCAGTCCGTCGATGAAGTTGACCGCGTTCATGACGATGACGATCGCGATCACCGACATCGCGAAGCTCGCGAAGCTCGACACCACGAACTGCTGGCCGAACGGGATGAAGAAGATTTGGATGCCGCCGAAGCCCACCACGATGCCGGCGGCGAGGAACTGCGCACCCAGCTTGATCATCCAGTCCAGATCCCACAGGTCGTCGAGCACGCCGACGACGACGATCAGGGCGGACGCGCCGAGCAGCGACCAGATGACCGCCGGATCGGCCCAGAAGATCTGGAAGTAGCCGATCTGCGAGGAGATGCCGAAGGCCACCAGCACGCCGAGGAACATGGCCACACCGCCGACGCGCGGCTTGGGCGTGGTGTGGACGTCACGCTCACGGATCTCGGGGTACAGCTTGAGCCGCATCCCGATCCGCCAGACGACCCAGGTGAAACCGAGGGTCGCCACGGCCGTCACGGCGACGGTGAGCAGATAGAACCTCATGGCGCGGGCGCGTCGTCGCCGAGCGGCTCGGGGTCGGGCTCGAGCAGCTCGCCCAGCACCTCGCGGAGCCGGTCGCGCGGGACGGCGCCCTCGCGGAGCACACGGACGGGACGCCCTCCCGGGACGGCGAGTCCCGTCGCGTCGACGATCGTCGACGCGACGCCGTGCGAGGACGGTCCCCCGTCGAGGTAGACGGAGACGCTGTCGCGCAGCATCGTGTAGGCGCTGTGCACGTCGACGGCCGCGGCCTTGCCGGTGAGGTTGGCGCTGGAGACCGCCAGCGGGCCGCAGTCCTCGAGCAGCTCGAGCGCGATGCGGTCGGCGGGCATGCGCACCGCCACGGTGCCGCCCGTGTCGCCGAGGTCCCACGACAGGGAGGGCTGCGACGGCAGCACGATCGTCAGTCCGCCCGGCCAGAACTCCTCGACCAGCCGCTCCACGGGAGCCGGAACGTCCGAGACCAGGGCGCGCATCGTCGACAGGCCCGCGACCAGGACCGGAGGGGGCGACTGGCGCCCGCGGCCCTTCGCCGCCAGGAGCGCGGCGACGGCGCTGGCGCTGAACGCGTCGGCCGCGATGCCGTACACGGTGTCCGTCGGCATGACGATGAGCTCACCGCGCCCGATCGCCTGCCGTGCCTTGCGCAGACCCGGAAGCAGCTGCTCCGTGTCGCGGGCGTCGAAGAACTCAGACATATCGTGTCCAGTCTACGTTTCACCCGCGCGACGTTTCGACTCGCTGCGCTCGCTCAACGACCGGAAGGCGCGCGACGTTTCGACTGGCTGCGCTCGCTCAACGACCGGAAGGCACGCGACGTTTCGACTCGCTGCGCTCGCTCAACGACCGGGAGGTCAGGGGCGGAGGGCCGTCGTGGCCCGGTCGCGGAGGGTGAGGTCGGGATGCGTGGCGCACGCGCGCCAGCCGTCGGCCTCCAGCAGCGCGCGGATGGGGCCGCCCTGCCATTCCCCGTGCTCGATCACGAGGGTCCCCCCGGGGCGCAGCAGACGCCGGCCGACCCGGGAGAGCACGCGGACGACGTCCAGGCCGTCCTCTCCCCCGTACAGCGCCGACGGCGGGTCCCAGTGGCGCACCTCCGGGTCGCGCGGCACGGCGGCGTCGGGGACGTAGGGCGGGTTGGAGACGAGCACGGCCACCGAGCCGTCGAGCTCCGGGAACGCGTCGGCGAGGTCGATGAACGCCAGGCGCGCCTGCGGCGCGTGCCGGGCGAAGTTCTCCTTCGCCCACACGAACGCGTCGAGCGCGTTCTCCGCCGCGTGCACCTGCGCGTGCGGCACCTCCGTGGCCATCGCCAACGCGATGGCGCCCGAGCCGGTGCCCAGGTCGACGGCGACGGGCTCGGCATCCGGCACGGCGCGCAGCGCGTCGATGGCGAGCTGGGCGACCATCTCGGTCTCGGGCCGCGGCACGAAGACTCCCGGACCCACCCGCAGCTCGAGATGGCGGAAAGGAGCCGTGCCCGTGAGGTGCTGGAGCGGCTCACGGGCGGCGCGGCGGGCGATCAGCGCCTCGAACGCCGTCGTGTCCTCGGGGACGTCGTCGCCACGCAGAGCCGCGGCGAGCAGTTCTCCGCGCGTGCGGCCCCAGACGTGCGCCGCCAGCAGCTCCGCATCGACGTCGGGCGTCGGCACCCCCGCGGCGGCGAGCGTCTGCGTCGCCCGTCGGAGCAGGTCGGACAGACCGGTGGCAGCGCGTCGTGCGGGCGCGCCGGAATCGTGCGGGGGGATCATGAGCCCTCCCACCCTAGTCGCGCCCGCCGGCGGATGCCGCGCGGGAGGCCCGTGCACCCGTGAAGAATCGTCACAATCGACTCCGGAGCGGATCGGGCGCTTAGGCTGGTGCGAGACGCCGACGGCGACGCGATCACGCACGACCGGGCGGCACCCGACCGCACGAAAGGCAGGCCATGTCCGGCATCCACCCCGACATCACGAGCGCATTCGGCAACACTCCCCTGGTGCGTCTGAACCGCATCGCCGAGGGCCTGCCCGGAACGGTGCTCGCCAAGCTCGAGTTCTACAACCCGGCGTCCTCCGTCAAGGACCGCCTCGGCATCGCGATCGTCGACGCCGCCGAAGCGGCGGGCGCGCTGCAGCCGGGCGGCACGATCGTCGAGGGCACGAGCGGCAACACCGGCATCGCGCTGGCGATGGTCGGCGCCGCACGCGGCTACAAGGTCATCCTCACGATGCCCGCGTCGATGTCGGTCGAGCGTCGTCTGCTGCTGAAGGCCTACGGTGCCGAGCTCGTGCTCACCGAGCCCGCGCTCGGCATGAAGGGCGCCGTCGCGAAGGCGGAGGAGATCGCCGCCGCGACGCCCGGCGCCATCCTCGCCAAGCAGTTCGCCAACGAGGCCAACCCCGCCATCCACCGCAAGACGACGGCCGAGGAGATCCTCCGCGACACCGACGGCGAGATCGGCTACTTCGTGGCCGGCATCGGCACCGGCGGCACGATCACCGGCGTCGGACAGGTGCTGAAGGAGCGGGTGCCGGAGGCGAAGGTCATCGCCGTCGAGCCGGCCGACTCCCCGCTGCTGACCAAGGGCACGCCCGGGCCGCACAAGATCCAGGGCATCGGACCGAACTTCATCCCGGAGATCCTCGATCAGGGCGTCATCGACGAGGTCGTCGACGTCGAGTTCGACGACGCGATCCGCGTCGCCCGCGAGGTCGCGACCACGGAGGGCATCCTCGTCGGCATCTCCTCCGGCGCCGCGATCTGGGCCGCACTGCAGATCGCCGCCCGCCCCGAGGCCGAGGGCAAGAACATCGTCGTGATCATCCCGTCCTTCGGCGAGCGGTACCTCTCGACGGCGCTCTACGAGCACCTGCGCGAGGACTGATCCCCGACGTGACCCGCACCACCGGCCCCTCCGCCGCGCCGCGACTCGGGGCGTTCGCCCGCGTCCGCGAGGACATCGCCGCCGCGAAGCTGCGCGACCCCGCAGCCCGCGGCGCGGCGGAGATCGCCGTGCTCTACTCCGGGCTGCACGCGATCTGGTCCTACCGCCTGGCGAACGCCCTGTGGCGGCGCGGCTGGCGCTTCCCGGCCCGGGCCCTGTCGCAGCTGACGCGCTGGCTGACCGGGGTGGAGATCCATCCCGGTGCGAGCATCGGGCGCCGCTTCTTCATCGACCACGGCATGGGCGTCGTGATCGGCGAGACCGCCGAGATCGGTGACGACGTCATGCTCTACCACGGCGTCACCCTCGGCGGACGCACCCGCGACGCGGGCAAGCGCCACCCCACCCTGGGCGACGGCGTGGCGGTGGGCGCCGGCGCGAAGATCCTCGGCCCCGTGCGCATCGGCGCCGGATCCGTCATCGGGGCCAACGCGGTCGTCACGCGCGACGCACCGGAGGACTCGGTGCTGGTCGGCGTTCCCGCGAAGGCGCGCACGCGCCGCGCCGGCGAAGACACCCGCGCGCTGCTGACGACGCCGGAGTACTACATCTGACGCATCGTCAGGACGCGCGCCGGCTCTCGACCTTCTTCTTGAGGAGCACCGCGGGCAGCAGGAACGCCGCGATCGCGGTGACGACCCACACGATCATCGGGGCGACCACCCAGGTCCACCAGGGCGATCCGATCGTGAGCCCCGCCCCCGGGATGATCGCCGTCACGAGCAGGGCGACGAAGGTCGACACGATGCCGATGCCGCCGAGGAAGGCCGGCGCGTTGCGCTGGGCGACGCGCGCGAGCCACGGGGCGAGGACGCTCTGCAGCACCGCGAAGATCACGATCGCCAGGATGAACCCGAACGGACTGCGCCAGTCGATCGTGAAGCCGGGCAGCACGATGTCGGCGACGATGAGGCCGACCGCCGCCGACGCGAGGAAGACGAGGGCGCGCAGGAGGAACGTGATCATGACGCGAGCGTAGCGGCATCCGTCGGCGCGCGACGACCCACGCGGTCAGTCGCCGCCGAGCGCCGCCAGCCGCGCCTCTTCGTCGGCGGCGATGGCCGACTCGATGAGGGGCCCGAGGGCCCCGTCCATGACCTGATCGAGGTTGTAGGCCTTGTAGCCGGTGCGGTGGTCGGCGATGCGGTTCTCGGGGAAGTTGTACGTGCGGATGCGCTCGGAACGGTCCATGCCGCGGATCTGCGAACGGCGGGCGTCGGATGCCGCGGCATCCCGCTCCTCCTGCTGCTTGGCGAGCAGCCGGGCACGCAGCACCCGCATGCCGGCCTCGCGGTTCTGCAGCTGGCTCTTCTCGTTCTGCATCGAGACGACGATGCCGGTCGGCAGGTGCGTGATGCGCACCGCGGAGTCGGTCGTGTTGACGGACTGTCCACCCGGACCCGACGAGCGGAACACGTCGATCTTGAGATCGTTCGCGTCGATCTGCACCTCTTCGGGCTCGTCGACCTCCGGGAAGACGAGGACACCCGTCGTCGACGTGTGGATCCTCCCCTGCGACTCGGTCGCGGGCACGCGCTGCACACGGTGCACGCCGCCCTCGTACTTGAGGTGGGCCCACACCCCCTGCGCGGGGTCGGTCGAGCTGCCCTTGATCGCGACCTGGACGTCCTTGTAGCCGCCCAGATCGGATTCGTTGCGTTCCAGCAGCTCGGTCTTCCACCCCATGGATGCCGCGTACTGCAGGTACATCCGCAGGAGATCGGCCGCGAACAGGGCCGACTCGGCGCCGCCCTCCCCCGCCTTGACCTCGAGGATCACGTCGCGCGCGTCGTCGGGGTCGCGCGGGATGAGCAGGCGCCGCAGCTTCTCCTGCGCGGCGGCGACCCGCTCCTCGAGGACCGGGACCTCGTCGGCGAAGGCGTCGTCCTCACGGGCGAGCTCACGCGCGGCGGCGAGGTCGTCGTCCGCCGCACGCCACGCGTCGTGCGCCGCGACGATCTTCGACAGCTCGGCGTAGCGACGGTTGACGCGCTTCGCGCGGGCGGCATCGGCGTGCACCGCGGGGTCGGAGAGCTCCTCCTGGACCGCGCGGTGCTCGTCGATCAGCGCCTGGACGGACTCGAACACGGTCCCGCTCAGCGGATGCTGTTCTCGTGTCCGTGGCTGTGGCCGCCGGCGGTCGTGGACACCGACTTCATCTGCACGTTCTGCATCTGGTAGAGGAACTCCACGTTCGAGCTCGTCTCCTTGAGCTTGCCGAGGACCACCTCGAGGGCCTGCTGCGGGTCGAGGCCGGCGAGGGCGCGACGCAGCTTCCAGGTGATCTTGACCTCGTCGGGGTTCAGCAGCATCTCCTCGCGGCGCGTGGACGAAGCGTTGACGTCGACGGCGGGGAAGATGCGCTTGTCGGCCAGCTGACGCGACAGGCGCAGCTCGCTGTTGCCGGTGCCCTTGAACTCCTCGAAGATGACCTCGTCCATCTTGGAGCCGGTCTCCACGAGCGCCGTCGCAAGGATGGTGAGCGATCCGCCGTTCTCGATGTTGCGGGCGGCACCGAAGAAGCGCTTGGGCGGGTACAGGGCCGACGCGTCGACGCCACCGCTGAGCACGCGGCCGCTGGTGGGCGCCGAGATGTTGTAGGCGCGGCCCAGACGCGTGATCGAGTCGAGCAGCACGACGACGTCGCGGCCGAGCTCCACGAGGCGCTTGGCGCGCTCGATGGCGAGCTCCGCGACGGTCGTGTGGTCTTCGGCCGGGCGGTCGAAGGTCGAGGCGATGACCTCGCCCTTGACCGTGCGCTGCATGTCGGTGACCTCTTCGGGGCGCTCGTCGACGAGCACGACCATGAGGTGGACCTCGGGGTTGTTCGTCGCGATCGCGTTCGCGATCTGCTGCAGGACGATCGTCTTGCCGGCCTTCGGCGGCGCGACGATGAGACCGCGCTGGCCCTTGCCGATCGGGGCGACGAGGTCGATGATGCGCTGCGTGAGCTTCTCCGGCGCCGTCTCCAGGCGCAGGCGCTCCTGCGGGTAGAGCGGCGTGAGCTTGCCGAACTCGACGCGCTCGGCGGCGTCGTCGACCGACAGGCCGTTGATGGCGTCGACCTTCACCAGCGCGTTGTACTTCTGGCGGCTCGACTGCTCGCCCTCGCGCGGCTGCTTGATGGCGCCGACGACGGCGTCGCCCTTGCGCAGGTTGTACTTCTTGACCTGGCCGAGCGAGACGTAGACGTCGCTGGCGCCCGGCAGGTAGCCCGTCGTGCGCACGAACGCGTAGTTGTCGAGCACGTCCAGGATGCCGGCGATCGGGATGAGGACGTCGTCCTCGCCGATCTCGGTCTCGAACTCGTCGCCGTTCTGGTTCTGTCCGCCGCGACGCTTGTTGCGCTGACGACCGCGTCCCTGACCCTGCTCGTCGGCGTCGTCGTTCGACGTGTTGTCCTCGGCGGGGGCCGCGGGAGCGGCCGGCGCGTTCTGACCGCCCTGCGTGGCCGGGGCGTTCTGCGCGGCCTGGGCGTTCTCGCCGCGCTGGCCGCGGTTGCGGCTGCGGCTGCGCGAACGGCTGCGGCTGCGGCTGGGGGTCTCGCCCTCGGCCGCGTTCTCGCCGGATGCCGTGGCGTCGGCGGCTGCAGCGTCGGCACCCGTCTCGTCCTGGGCAGGAGCGGTCTCGCCCTCACCGGACGGGGCGACGGCGTCGGTCGCCGCAGCCGCGGTGTCGGGGGTCTCCGCCGGCGCGGCGGTCTCGGCGGGCGCGTCCGCGCTCTCGGCGGCGGGCGCGTCGGCGGTCTCGACGACGGTCTCGGCGGCGGCGGTCTCGGCGGCGGGAGCCTCGGCATCCGTCGCCTCGGCGGCCGGCACGTCGGTGCTCTTCGCACGGCGCGGGGCACGCTTGCGCGGCGCCTTGACGGGCTTCTCGACGACCGGCGCCTCCTCGCTCGCGGCGGCGGGGGCCTCGGCATCCGAGGGCACCTCGACGTCGGGGGCCTCGCTCTGGACGGCCTCGGCGGCGGGCTCCTCCGGCGCGACGGGCTCCTCCGCGGGAGCCTCCTCGGTGGGAGCCTCCTCGGCGGCGGCCTCCTCGGCGGCGGCCTCCTCGACGGGGGTCTCCTCCGCCGGGGTCTCCTCGGCGGTGGGGGCGTCGGTCACCTCGGTCGCGGCGGCGTCGCCGGCGGCTTCCGTGTTCTCGACGTTCTCGATGTTCTCGGTCTGGATCTCGGAGAGGGACTCCACGAGTTCTCCTTCGTAGGCATGTGGACGGGGACCGTCCGCATCGCGCCGTCCACGACAGGCGCTACCGCTCTCGTGCGCGCATGCACGTCTAGCTCAGACGCGCGATGGTGCAACGTGAGGGTTATGCGGTGGTTCGCAGAATTGCGACGGAGGCCAGATTCACGGTCACGCCGTGGCACCCTCCGTATGGTTCCTCACTGTACCACCCCTGACGTCGACGGCGAGCATGCGCGGCTCCCACGGAGTGTCCGTGACGGTGGCCGCCACCTCCGCGGCCGCGAGACGCTGACCGGGACCGTCGGCGAGCACGAGCACGCTCGGTCCGGCTCCCGACACCACCGCCGCGAAGCCGCGGGCACGCAGGGCGCGAACGAGCTCGTCGGTCGCCGGCATCGCCTGGGCCCGGTACGACTGATGCAGCTTGTCCTCGGTGGCCGCCATCAGCAGCTCCGGGCTCTGCGTGAGCGCCGCGATCAGCAGGGCCGAGCGCGACACGTTGAAGACGGCGTCCTCGCGCGTGACCTGCAGGGGCGCGAGCCCGCGCGCGACCGACGTGGACATCGTGAAGTCGGGGACGAACACGAGCGGAGCCACGCCGCGGTGCACCAGCAGCTTCTTGTGCTGCGGGCCGTTCTCGTCCATCCACGCGATCGTGAGGCCGCCGAACAGCGCCGGTGCGACGTTGTCGGGGTGCCCCTCGAGCTCCGTCGCGAGCCGCAGCAGCGTGTCGGGACCGAGCTCGACGTCGCCGGCGAGCAGCCCCTGGGCCGCGAGCAGTCCGGCGACGACCGCCGCGCCCGACGAGCCCATGCCGCGCCCGTGCGGGATGGTGTTGTGCGCGACGAGCCGGATGCCGGGCATCGGACGGCCGGAGGCCTCGAAGGCGTACGCCATGGCCCGCACGACCAGGTGCGAGGCGTCGGTGGGGACGTCGGCGGCGCCCTCCCCCGAGACGACGATCTCCAGCCCCGGCTCGGGCAGCGCCGTCACGACGAGCTCGTCGTACGAGCTCAGCGCGAGGCCCAGCGTGTCGAAGCCGGGCCCGAGGTTGGCGCTCGTCGCGGGCACGCGCACCGCGACGGCACGCCCCGCCTCTGCCGCGGTCATGCCAGGTCGAGGACGGACGCGACCTCACTGGTCGTCGCGTCGACGACGGTGGGCTCGACCTCGGTGCCGTCGGCGTTGCGCAGGGCCCACTGGGGGTCCTTGAGGCCGTGGCCGGTGACGGTGATGACGATGGTCGCGCCGGCGGGGATCACGCCCGCCTCGGCACGGTCCAGCAGGCCCGCGACGCCGATCGCGCTGGCCGGCTCGACGAAGACGCCGGCCGTGCTGGCCAGCAGCTTCTGCGCCGCGAGGATGCGCGCGTCGTCGATGGCGCCGAACCAGCCCTGGGTCGCGTCGCGCGCTTCGAGGGCGAGCTCCCACGAGGCGGGGTTGCCGATGCGGATCGCGGAGGCGATCGTCTCGGGGTTGCGGACGACCTCGCCGCGCACGAGCGGCGCGGAGCCCTCGGCCTGGAAGCCGAACATGCGCGGCACCTTGGTCGCGACGCCGCGCGCGGCCTCCTCGCGGTAGCCCCGGGAGTAGGCCGTGTAGTTGCCGGCGTTGCCGACGGGGATGAGGTGGAAGTCGGGGGCGTCGCCGAGCTGGGAGACGACCTCGTAGGCGGCCGTCTTCTGCCCCTCGATGCGGTCGGGGTTGACCGAGTTGACGAGGTGGACGGGGTAGTTGTCGGCGAGCTCGCGCGCGATCTCGAGGCAGTCGTCGAAGTTGCCGCGCACCTGGATCAGCCGACCGCCGTGGATGACCGCCTGGCTGAGCTTGCCCATCGCGATCTTGCCCTCCGGGACCAGCACGGCCGCCGTGATGCCCGCGTGCGCCGCGTAGGCGGCGGCGGATGCCGACGTGTTGCCGGTCGAGGCGCAGATGACGGCCTTCGCGCCGTGCTCGACGGCGCGCGAGAGCGCGACCGTCATACCGCGGTCCTTGAAGGAGCCCGTCGGGTTCATGCCCTCGAACTTGATGAAGACGTTCGCGCCGGTCTGCTGCGAGAGCGCCGCGGCGGGGATCAGGGGCGTGCCGCCCTCGCCGAGCGTCACGACCGTCGACGTCTCCGTGACGCCGAGCCGATCGGCGTATTCGCGCAGGACACCCTGCCAGACGTGTGCCATGTCCATCTCCTTCTTGCGGTGCCGCGACCGCGAGTTCAGTTTCCCCGGATCAATTGCCTTCGACGCGCAGGACCGACACGACGCGGCCGACCACGCCGCTGGCGGCGAGACGGTCGACGGTGTCGCTGAGGTCCTGCTCGCGTGCCGTGTGGGTGCCGATGACCAGCCGCGCGACGCCCGGAGCGTCCTCGGCCTCGGTGGGCGCGGTCGGCTCGATCGTCTGCTCGACCGTCGCGATCGACACGCGTCCCTCGCTGAGGATGCCGGCCACCGTCGCGAGCACACCCGGCTCGTCGGAGACCTCGAGGGTGATCTGGTAGCGCGTGGTGACGCGGCCGATCGGGAGCACCGGGAGGTTCGCGCGCGTGGACTCGCCGACCCCGACCCCGCCGGCGATGTGGCGCCGCGCCGCCGACACGACGTCGCCGAGCACGGCGGACGCCGTCTGCACGCCGCCGGCGCCCGCGCCGTAGAACATCAGGTTCCCGGCCGCCTCGGCCTGGACGAAGACCGCGTTGTTGGCGCCGTGCACGCTCGCCAGCGGGTGCTCGCGCGGGATCAGGGCGGGGTACACGCGCACCGAGATCGCCTCGCCGGTGGGCGAGTCCGCCTCGGCGTCGGCGAGACGCTCGCAGACGGCCAGCAGCTTGATGACGTAGCCGGCGTGACGGGCGGCATCCATCGCCTGCTTGTCGATGCGCGTGATGCCCTCGCGGTGCACGGCGTCGAGCGGTACGGCGGTGTGGAAGGCGAGCGAGGCGAGGATGGCCGCCTTCTGCGCCGCGTCGTAGCCTTCGATGTCCGCCGTGGGGTCCGCTTCCGCGTAGCCGAGCTTCTGCGCGTCGGCGAGGACCTCGTCGAAACCGCTGCCCTCGCTGTCCATGCGGTCGAGGATGTAGTTGGTCGTGCCGTTGACGATGCCCACGATCCGCTGCACGCGGTCGCCGGCGAGCGAGTCGCGCAGCGGCCGGATGATCGGGATGGCACCGGCGGCGGCGGCCTCGTAGTACACCGACGCGCCCACCTGATCGGCGGCGTCGAAGATCTCCGGGCCGTGCGTGGCCAGCAGCGCCTTGTTGGCGGTGACCACGTCGGCGCCCGACGACAGCGCCAGCAGGATGTCGGTGCGGGCGGGCTCGATGCCGCCCATCAGCTCGATGACGATGTCGGCGCCGACGATCAGCTGCTCGGAATCGGTGGTGAACAGCTCGCGCGGCAGGTCCGCGTCGCGCGGCGCGTCGGGGTTGCGCACCGCGATGCCGACGAGATCGAGCGCGGCGCCGGCACGGTCGGCCAGCTCGTCCGCGTGCTTGCGCAGGAGCGCGGCGACCTGGGACCCGACGGCCCCCGCCCCGAGCAGGGCCACACGCAGTCGACGGTAGTCGGTCATTCGTTCTCCTCGCCGGATGGGGAGCCGGAGGCGACCCCGAGGTCGCGCGCCAGCAGGTCGTCGATGGTCTCGCCGCGCACGATCACCCGTGCCGCGCCGTCCCGGACGGCGACGACCGGCGGCCGCGGCACGTAGTTGTAGTTGCTCGACAGCGAGAAGCAGTAGGCGCCGGTCGCGGGCACGGCGAGCAGGTCGCCGGGGGTGACATCGCCGGGCAGGTACTCCGCGTCGACGACGATGTCGCCGGACTCGCAGTGACGGCCCACCACGCGGGCCAGGGCGGGCGCGGCATCCGAGGTGCGCGATGCGAGACGGGCGGAGTACTGCGCGCCGTACAGCGCCGGACGCGCGTTGTCGCTCATGCCGCCGTCGACGCTGACGTAGAGCCGTTCGAGCTCGTCGCTGACCTGCACGGGCTTGACGGTGCCCACCTCGTACAGGGTCACACCGGCGCGGCCGACGATCGTGCGGCCCGGCTCGAAGGCGAGGTGAGGAAGCGGGATGCCGCGGACCTCGCACTCGCGCGCGACGGCGTCGACGATGCCGTCGGCCAGCGCGGCGATGGGCGTGGGCGTATCGACCGACGTGTAGGCGATGCCGAAGCCGCCCCCCAGGTTGAGGACGGGGATGTCGCCGCCGGCGAGCAGCTGCGCGTGGAGGTCGACCACGCGAGCCGCGGACTCCTCGAAGCCGCGCGCGCCGAAGATCTGCGAGCCGATGTGGCAGTGCAGGCCGACGAAGCGCAGGCCCGGCAGCTCGCGGATGCGGGCGACGACGGCCGGGGCGTCGGCGAGGGCGAACCCGAACTTCTGGTCCTCGTGGGCGGTCGCGAGGAAGTCGTGCGTCTCGGCGTGCACGCCGCTGTTCACGCGGACGAGGACCGCCTGCGGCTCGGCCCCGGCGGCGACGCGGCGCTCCACGATCGCGGCGAGCCGCTCGAGCTCGATGCGGGAGTCGATGACGATCGAGCCGATGCCGATCTCCACGCCGCGCTCCAGCTCGGCCACCGACTTGTTGTTGCCGTGCAGCCCGAGCCGCGACGCGTCGGCGCCGGCGGCGAGGGCCACGGCGAGCTCACCGCCGGTGGCGACGTCGACCGCGAGTCCCTCTTCGGTGACCCACCGCACGATCTCCGTCGACAGGAACGCCTTGCCGGCGTAGTAGACCCGGGCCTGCACCCCGTGGCGGGCGGCGGCGGCGGCGAACGCCTCGCGGACCTCGCGGGCGCGGCGGCGCACGGCATCCTCGTCGAGGACGTACAGCGGTGTGCCGAAGCGGGCGCGCAGCGCGGCGGCGCCGACGCCGGCGATGAGCAGCTGGCCGTCGTCGTCGCGGGCGGCCGAGGCCGGCCACACGGCCGCGGCGAGCGCGTTCGCATCGTCCGGCACGGTGAGCCACGCGGGCACGAGCGGGCGGTCGGAGGCGGCGGACACGTGCGGAACCAATCGTGTGGGGTCGGGCTGCCGACGGTCACGTCACGCCCGGCAGTCCTAGAAGTCTAGGGCACCCCCGCATGCCGCCTCACGCATGTGACGACCCCCGCGAG